>JAPKDG010000081.1 GCA_028822645.1 Longimicrobiales bacterium
AAAAGACTGCATCGAACCGGTAGCGGTAAGCTCAAGAGGATGCGTGCGAACAAAAGTCACATGCTGACGAAAAAATCGGAAAAACGGAAGAGACGTTTGCGGTCGTCAACCTTAGTGAGTGCAGCAGACTTGAAGCGAATGAAGAGACTTCTACCAGGATCCTAGCGAAATAAGGAGGTAAAGATGCCGAGAACTACATCAGCTCCCGCTAGGAACAAGCGGAAGAAGAAAATTTTTAGAGAGGCTAAAGGGTATTTTGGGGGCAGAAAAAACCTTTTCCGGACGGCGAAAGATGCCGTTGAAAAAGGTTGGGAATATGCCTACCGAGATCGTAAAAATAAGAAGAGAACTTTTAGGAGATTGTGGATTGCACGTATAAACGCAGCTGCTAGACATAATCAACTATCCTATTCAGTATTCATGAATGGTTTAAAGAAATCTGGTATAGCTTTAAATCGGAAGGCTTTGGCTGATTTGGCTGTTCGTAATCCAGAGGCATTTAGCGTTTTGGCTGATCGTGCCAGGGAACAACTGAAGGATTCCTGAATCACATACTCCTGTCTATCGAAGCTTGTCAATCCATACTGTCAAGGTTGAATCCTGGCTCTTAAAAAAGGTTCAATCCAAATAAATATTCAAGTTGAACGATATAAATGGGAATTTCACTTTATTGACGGATAGGTCTGAATGAGTCCTAAAATTGCTCTTTTAGATAGCCTTGCTGATATTGAACAGTCAGCTTTAATTCGGATTTCTACAACTATCAAAACCAAAGACTTAGAGGCGTTGAGAATCTCATTGCTTGGCCGTAAGGAAGGCAAGCTTTCACAGATTTTAAAACAACTAGCATCTGTTGAACCATCAGAAAGGAAGATAGTTGGGGCTGAAGCGAATAGGGTGAAGAATGCCCTGATAGCAGCTTTAGAAACTGCGCAAACCAACTTAGCGTATACGGAAGAGGACCGGCCAGGAAGTCTTGATGTCACTCTTCCGGAAAGAGGCCGATGGCAAGGCTCTGAACATCCGATTAACCTGGTGATCAAAGAAGTTTGGAAAATTTTCCAAACCATGGGTTTCACTAGAGCTAGAGGTCCCGAAATAGAATCTGAGTGGTATAATTTTGAAGCTTTAAATACTCCACTTGACCATCCAGCAGCCGATGAACAGGATACTCTTTACTTAAAGAATTCTGGACTCCTAAGAAGCCATACTTCTCCAGTTCAAATCAGGACACTCGAAGCAAATTCGCCACCAATTCGTGTGCTTGCACCGGGGATGGTATATAGGCGGGACACATATGATGCTACCCATACGCCATCTTTCCATCAAATAGAAGGTTTGGTGGTTGATGAAGGAATTACATTTGTCGATTTGAAAGCAACTCTGGAGGAATTTTCTAAAAGGTTTTGGGGATCAGGTACCAAAGTGCGATTTCGGCCGTCATTTTTTCCTTTTACCGAACCAAGTGCCGAGGTGGACGTAAAAAGAATTGTCATGCGAGAGGGCCAAGAAATCGAGACTGACTGGATTGAAGTAATGGGAGCTGGAATGGTGGATCCCAATGTTCTTGAAAACGTAGGGTATGATCCAGAGCGTTATACAGGGTTTGCATTTGGGATGGGCCCAGGTCGGATGGCCCTACTAAAGTATGGAGTAACAGATCTTAGAATGTTTTTTCAGAATGATGTGAGATTCTTGTCACAATTCTCACATAAGTCAGTCCGATGAATATCTCTTATTCCTGGTTGAAAGAAATCGTACCAGACATGCAAATGGATCCCGAAAAACTAGCAGAACATCTCACTTCCCGTGGTGCGCCGGTGACAATCAAAGGAGGTGTCGAGGCGGGCCTACAAAATGTTGTGGTTGGACGAGTGGAATCTGTTAAAAAACATCCTAATGCGGACAGGCTTTCTATTTGTGAAGTTTACAATGGAGGAGAAGTTCTACAAGTAATCTGTGGTGCTCCGGTCATCAAGGAGGGAGGACATTACCCATTTGCAGGTGTCGGCACAGAGCTTCCAAATGGTATAAAATTGAGGAAAGCCAAGATACGAGGCGAGTTTTCCAATGGCATGCTGTGTTCCGAAACGGAATTGGGTCTGGGCATAGATCAGAGCGGAATAATGTTGCTTCCTTATTCTGTTTCTCCGGGGCAAAAACTGATAGATGCCCTGTCTCTGGATGAAATCATTTTAGAAGTTGAAGTTACTCCTAATAGAGGTGATTGGTTGTCACATGTGGGTTTGGCTAGAGAAATCCATTGCACAGGCCTTGAAAAATTACAGCTTCCCGAAATTCATGGATCGATAGATCTAGCGATTGAAACCAGAAAAGAGCAACTGGAAATTAGCGATAATGGATTGAGCATAAGGATTGATGCGCCAGATTTATGCCACCGCTTTTCAGGAGTCGTGATCAACAATGTATCAGTTCGTCCTTCGCCCGATTGGTTAGTGAAGAGACTCACTGCTGTTGGGCAACAATCAATCAATAATGTTGTGGACGCCACTAATTATGTGATGCTGGAATTGGGCAATCCGATGCATGCTTACGATCTAGACAAATTGGACGGCGGCCAAATTATAGTCCGGAATGCGAGCGAAAAAGAAGCAATAAAAACCTTGGATGGTATAGAACACAACCTCAGTAGTGACATGTTAGTAGTGTGCGATCTGGTATCCCCTCAAAATATTGCTGGTGTGATCGGGGGCATACATTCCTCTGTAACTGAGGAGACAGTAAATATTTTCTTAGAATGTGCTTTGTTCGACTCCAAGACAGTCCGACATACTTGTAAGAAACTCGGAATTTCAACAGATGCTAGTTACCGATTTGAAAGAGGCGTGGATCCAGAAGGGCATTTGACAGCAATCAAACGAGCACTTGAAGTCATCTTGGCAGTTGCTGGAGGAGAAATAACTAGGCCCATATTGGAAATAACGCCTAAGCCTTATATGACCAGTTCGATTTTACTGCGCCCAAGTAGGGTGAAAGCGGTTCTTGGTCTCTCATTTGAGGCAGATGAATTGCAGAGAATTTTCTCTTCGATTGGTTTTAAAATCGACCAATTAGAGGAAGATGTTATTTCCGTGGAAATTCCCAGCTACCGTAGCTACGATGTAGTCAGAGAGATAGACCTGATCGAAGAAATAGCACGAGTTTATGGCTATGATCGTTTCCCCGATAACCTCAGTCCCTATTCTACGAGCAGTGTTCCAGACGATCCTTTCTTCCAGTTAGAGGAAGACATTCGTAAAACGTTTACTGATGCAGGAATTCTTGAAGCGATCAATCCAGTATTTGCCAGTCCTATGGAGGGAGATGTGGAGATTATAAATCCGATTTCCTCTGAAGAAAACCACCTTAGAAATTCCTTGATGTTTGGTCTCTTGCGGAATTTGGAATACAATTTTGCAAGATCGACAAGAGACATACGCTTGTTTGAAGTAGGGACTGTATTCAACAAGCTACAGGATGGGCAAAATAGGGAAGGAGTCAATGTCGCGGCAGTGGTGACAGGCAATAGAGCACCACCCCATTGGTCGGATGATAAAGTGGATCCTGTGGATTTTTGGGTTATCAAAGGGATCGTAGTTGATGCTGTTAAAGTGTCGGGGTGGGAAACGGTGACTTTCAAAACCAATGTGAATGACAATGACTGTTGGGTTCAAGGAAGGGCTGCTACGATCGTTTGTGAAGGAAAAGAAATCGGTACTTTCGGCCAGGTTTTGGCTGAACGTTTTGAGTCCCCAAAGTGGGCTGGTGAAGTTTGGGGTTTGGAGTTCAAGCTGCCTTCAGGAATGGCTGAAAAGAAAGATGTGTTTTTCGATCCCCTTCCTCAATATCCAGGTGTAGATAGGGATCTAGCTTTGTTGCTGGACGTTGGGATGTTGGCAGGGGATGTCATCAGTGAGATTAAGAATATGGGAGGGCCCCTCCTGAAGAAAGTTTCAGTTTTTGACGTGTATGAAGGTGAAGAGATCGCTGACAAGAAAAGCTCATTGGGTATCCGGATGCGCTTTCAATCATTTGAGCGCACCTTGACGGATGCGGAAGTGGATCTAAGTGTCGAAAAGATAGTTAGAAATCTGGCGAGGAATCTGAGTGTCGAACAACGGCTTGAGGAAGGAAAGTAAACT
>JAPKDG010000010.1 GCA_028822645.1 Longimicrobiales bacterium
TGGGTATCGAAGCTTTTCTATTCAAGAGGTTGTCATCCACTATTTCCTTTAGATCGTCTACGTTATAGAGAAAAACGTTGGGCTCTCCACCTACGTCCGCCTCAATATCTCTTGGTATTGCGAGATCAAGAATCAGTAAGGGTTTTTCTCTATAACCCCCCAAAGCATCACGAAAACCCTCTAGGGTGACCAAGGTATAAGGAGCAGCAGTGGACGCAACCAAAATATCCACCTTATTTAGATTGAAAGGCATTTCCGTAAAATGGACGGCTCGTCCAGAAAAACGCTTTGCGAGTTTCTGAGCATGACCTAGACAACGGTTGGAAACGATCAGTCCTGATATTCCATTCCTCTCCATTGACTCTACGACCAATTCAGCGGTGTTGCCAGCACCTAGAATCATGACGGTTCGATCCTCCAGTCCACCAAAGATTTTCTTGGCTAGACCCACTGCAACAGATGCCACACTAGCTGCCCCTTGGCCCACTGGAGTTTCTGACCGAACCTTTCCTCCCACCGCAAGGGCGGATTGGAAAAGTCTATTCAGGATTGGTCCAACTAAAGGTCGGACCGTAGATGCGTTTCTGATCGAATCATATGCTTCCTTCACTTGGCCCTGGATTTCAGCTTCTCCAAATACCAATGATTCTAAGCCCGCTGTAACTTTATATAGATGTTCTGCCGCTAGTGCGCCGGAATAATGGTAGAGGTACTGATCTGTTCCTCCGACTAGATCGCCCACTTTTCGTTTTAAAGCAGAAACAGCGGAATCCATTAAGTCCAGGTCTATGCCAGGACACACATAAAGCTCAGTTCTATGACAAGTAGATAATATTACCCCTTCGGTCATACCAGAATAATCACGCAGCGATTCCAGAAGTACCAATGCTTCCGCATTAGTAAAAGAGAAGCGCTCCCTGACGCTTACAGGTGCTGTCTTATGACTGACACCGACTACAGCTACTGGTATCACAAAAAGAATCCCTTCGTCGACACTAACAGACGTAAGCCAATATAAGACATTACAACTACTGTAAATCCTAACACACTCGCCCAAGCGCCTCTTTGAGGTTTCATCCGACTAAAATTTCGAGTCAGGAAAATTCCTAAAAACACAAACCACGTCATAATTGACCACAGCACCTTCGGATTGAATTGATCTAAAGATTGTCTAAAGCTGATAGTCCAAAACCATCCGAGAGCCAACGCTAGAGTGAAAGCCACAAAACCAGTCACCAACGCAACTCTACTGATGCGATCCAAGGTTGCCAGTGGTGGAGTGAACTGAAACAGTCGGCCCATTCTCTTGTTGTTCAGTTCTCCAAGTTGGATCACATAAAGCGAGCTAGCTGCAAAGGATAACGTCATTCCTCCAAAGCCGACAAATGCCATCATTACATGCAGTGAGAACCAAGCACCCTGGAAATCCAAGACTTCAAACGACGGCCTTACACCTAAGATTATAGCTACTGTCTCAAGAAGGATTATGACAGGAATGACGACAATCCCTACCCTGCGGCCTTCCCCAAAAACAATTGTACCTAAGAGCGCCAAGCCTATGACCAAGGCCAAGCTTGAAAGAGATGGGCCAATCCCAGTTAAAGGCAATTGACCGTAAGAAGAAGTGAAAGCGATCAAGGAATATACGTGAACTAGAACACCAAGTGATGCTAGACCAAAAGCGATAGAAGGATCTAGACCCCTGCCCCCTTTCACTAGGGATCGAAGCCAAACGATTAAAGATCCTATATACAAAAACAGCGAAATAAAATGGGCCAACTGAACCTCAGTACTCTACAGGTGTAGGGTCGGACCTATCCAATCTCACCACATCATGAGACTTCCTTCCGTACTTGCAAGTGTATACTTGAACTATTAAATAACAAAATATTTTCTAAATCATACCCATAAATCTATCTCTAAACGGAAGAAAAACAACAATCTTAACTTTAGGAATTTTAATCCTGCGCTAGTCTAATGCCTTACTTAGGATCAGAGCATCTTCTGTGGGCTTCCTATAGTAACCCTTTCGCTTTCCTGCCAGATGGAAACCAAAGCGTTGATACAATGAAATTGCTTGTTGATTAGAACTCCTAACTTCCAGAAAAATATTTTCAACGTTACGACCAACTGCCACATCAAGTACTTTTGATAACAATGTAGAACCGATTCCTTGGTTTCTTTCCCCTTGCCTAACAGCAATATTGGTTAATTCTGCTTCATCTCTTACACAAGTTAGAACAGCATAACCTAACAAAAACTCATTTTGTGTGGCCACCCAGACTTCGACACTAGGACTCACTAATATTCGCTGAAATATTTGAGGAGACCATGATTTTCCGAATGACAATTTCTCGATCGAAACCACATCTTTAATATCCTGTAATTCCATCCGTCGCAGTTTCAAGCATTCCCCAGAAAGACTGGTCATCGGTTTAAGGGGCCTTCTCTTTTTTCAGTCTCTCTGCTGATGACACTCTTAGATACTTAGGTTCCCATGCGAGAATGTTTTCCACCCGAAATTTGTTGCCAGAATCCATGACAATCTTGCAAAGAGCTTCAGCAGTTGGTCTTCCAGTAGGATGCATGACCACCTGAAAGCCGGCCTCACAAATCTGGTCGAAATGTCGATGGGCACCATCTCCTCCAAAAATCGTTGAAACTTCACAGGCGAGCAAAATGCTCTCAATTGTAGTTGAATGTGGCGCCAAAATTGTCTCTGTTCCTACAGAACCTTTCGGACGGTAGCAAGCAGCGTAAACTCTATTGCCTCTAGCATCGAAAAGAACACATATATTCGGAGAGCAATGTTCACGCCATCTCCCAGTGCTATCACTAGGGGTGATTTGTTTCTCAGAATTGACATGCATTGAACCCTCTGAATACATGTCAAAGGAAACTGCACTTGCCCTGAGAGATGAAACAGCCCAAAGTGGAACCCCCAATGAATAGCACAGCCCTTTCGCTGTTGCTGCTGCCACCCTAACGCCCGTGAATGAACCCGGTCCTTCACCTACAATTACTCCCTGTATATCAGCAATGGTTAATTCTTCTTTATCGATGACCTCCTGAATTTTTGATAATAGATCTGCAGAATGTCTTCCTTGTCCTGAGAAAATTATCGAATTCAAAATCTTTCTATTCTGACAAATACAAACCGACCCAACTTCGGTGGAAGTATCGAAAGCCAAGTAGATATCACTAGAAGACGAAGAGAGAAAATGATTTTTCATGGTGACGCCGAGATCAATAAGCTCGGCAGGAACCCTGGATTTCCATGCTTTTCTATTACCAGGTTCCGGACAGATTCTTCACCTTCGACAAAACTCAACTGTATCTCCCAGCTGTCCTCAGGAAGAAAAGTATCCGCCCTCTCTGGCCACTCGACAATTACTATTTGATCTTTAACTCCCAGATCCTCCCAGCCCAACTCCCAGAGATCTCTCGGATCACTCAATCTATACAAATCCAAATGAGCAATTTGATATCCTCTGAGCGAAGGATAAGTGATCAAAAGATTAAAAGTGGGAGATATAACTGGAGTTTTCACTCCCATTCCTTCTGCTATAGATCGTGCCAGGACAGATTTTCCAGATCCTAAAGGACCACTAAGAAGGAGAAACATTGGAGGCTCTATAAATTTACCAATTCTGGTCCCCCACTCAACTAATTCATTCTCTTTTACAACCGTCATTCAGAAGTCTTCAACTCAAAGATTTCATCCCTAAGTAGAGCTGCCTTCTCAAAGTCCATCTCAGCAGCAGCCTCCTCCATCTCTTGATCAAGCACTTTAATATATGCCTCTTTATTTAGCTGCTCAGCGTAACCGACCTTTTCATGCGAGTGAAGCATCCGATCAACACCAGCATCAGCCACCCGTGTGGACAATTCGATCTCTTGAATACTCTTGGTAATAGTTTTAGGAGTTATTCCAAATTTTTCATTGTGGGACATTTGTATTTCCCTGCGGCGGCTGGTCTCTTGAATACAAATCTTCATTGATTTTGTAACTCTCTCGGCATATAAAATCGCCTTGCCATTGGCGTTGCGTGCGGTGCGGCCAATCGTCTGGATTAGGGAACGACTATCTCTCAGGAATCCCTCTTTATCAGCATCCAGTATGGCTACGAGTGACACCTCTGGAAGATCGAGCCCTTCCCTCAACAAATTTATTCCTACCAGAACGTTGATATGCCCAAGGCGTAAATTTCTCAGTATTTTCATTCTTTCTATCGTGTCTATATCTGAATGCATATAGTTAACTTTGACGCCAAGAGACTGAAGGTACGTCGATAGATCTTCCGCCATTCTCTTAGTCAGAGTAGTGACCAACACTCTCTCGTTACTAGCCACGCGGTCCCTGATTTCAGACAGAAGATCATCCACTTGTCCTTCAATCGGCCGCACTTCCACTATTGGATCCAGGAGACCCGTAGGTCTTATAACCTGCTCTACGACAATGCCACCTGATTGGTCTAGCTCCCAACCTCCCGGAGTAGCTGAAACGAACACAACTTGGGGAATCAATTTATTCCATTCTTCAAAATTCAATGGCCTATTATCCAAAGCGCTAGGAAGCCGAAAGCCATGTTCTACAAGCGTTTTCTTACGAGAACGATCTCCTTTTGACATACCATGAATCTGTGGGACGGACACGTGTGACTCATCAACAACCAGTAAAAATTCTTCTGGGAAATAATCCATCAAACATGCTGGCCTATCGCCTGATTTCCGACCACTCATATAAAGCGAATAGTTTTCAATTCCAGGGCAAGTTCCTATTTCCAACATCATCTCCAAGTCAAAGTTGGTCCGACTCTCGATTCGCTGTGCCTCCAGAAATCTTGAAGACTCCTTAAAGCTAGAAATCTGTTCATTCATTTCTTTTCTTATTCTGGGTGCTACTTTTTGTATCTTGTCTCTCGGCGTAACGTAGTGACTAGCAGGATAAATAGAACTTTTATCCATTGAAGTGACAGTGTGTCCTGTTATAGGGTCGAAACGTGTAATCCTATCAATCTGGTCTCCCCAAAGTTCCACTCTAACAGCCTGTTCCTCATAGGCCGGGAAAATATCGACAGTGTCGCCACGAACTCTGAACGTTCCAGGATCAAATTCGAAGTCATTTCTCCTATAGAGTATAGCCACTAGAGCACTCAATATTTCTTTTCTCAAAATCCTCTGTCCAACTCGAAGGTGTAACATCTGTGACCGATAATCAGAGGGGTTCCCCAGTCCATAAATACAGGAGACAGAAGCGACTACAATGACATCTTCGCGTTCCATTAGAGAAGAAGTAGCCCTTAAACGTAAACGTTCGATATCCTGATTTATACTGGAATCTTTTTGAATGTAAGTATCGGTTGAAGGAACATAGGCCTCAGGTTGATAGTAGTCGTAATAAGAAATGAAATATTCGACAGCATTTGATGGGAAAAGAGCTTTCATCTCTCCGTACAGTTGAGCTGCCAGAGTTTTATTGTGGGATGCTATCAGCGTAGGGCGTCCATAGTCAGCAATGACGTTGGCTATTGAAAAAGTTTTTCCCGTACCTGTCGCACCCATTAGTGTCTGACGACGATCGCCTCGGAAAAGGCCTTCGGTCAGTTCCCTGATCGCCCTGGGCTGATCACCTTTAGGATCAAATTCTGAAGAAATCTTAAACTGAGGCATCTGGCTCTTGTCATTTAATCCAAATGATTGGGATTGATAAAATCCCGTCGCTTAACGCCGGAAATTCCTTTCACCAACTTCATAGCACTCATAACTTTATTAAGGTGAGTGAGATCTTTTACCTTTACCAGAAAGTCACCCACTACTCCTAATTCAGACTCTCTCATCTCAGCCTGCATGATATTTGTAGAAGTATTGGAAATGGCTTTGGCCATATCATATAACAGGCCACGCCTATCCACACCCTCTACTTCAAGGTTTACAACAAATGTATCCCCCTTTCCAGCAACCCATTCTATTTCTAAACTTTTGTCGTCAGAGTAATCCAGCACACTTGGACAAAATTTTCTATGTAAAAACACTCCCTTCCCTGAACCAATATACGCCATCACTTTGTCTCCAGGAATCGGCTGACAACAGTCAGAGTAGACCGCCAAACCATCTTCGATACCTTTGATCTTAACGGCTTCACTGCCCCGACGGATACGATCCGCGATTCGCTCTAAAACTTTATGCGATCGATTCACCACAACATGAGGGTCCTCTCCAGGGTAAAGTGCCTCTATAATTTTTTGGGGGCCAACCTCACCTCCGCCCAAAGATGCCAGAACTTCTTCAAAAGAATCACACCCCAAAACACGAGCCGCCTCTTTTCTTTGTTCTTCTTTAGGTGCACTGATCTTTGCCTTTTTTATTTCACGGGCAAACAGTTCTCTCCCAAACCTCAAATTAGAATTATACTCTTCTTTACGGACCCAATCCCCAATTCCTCGACGTGCACGGGACGTCTTTACAAAATCCAACCAGTT
This sequence comes from Longimicrobiales bacterium, assembly GCA_028822645.1. Taxonomy (GTDB): domain Bacteria; phylum Gemmatimonadota; class Gemmatimonadetes; order Longimicrobiales; family Gaopeijiaceae. The sequence goes on from JAPKDG010000010.1 coordinate 6,483, forward strand.
CCGACTAGGACCCCGTTTGTGTTCTGTTAGTATTTCTACTGTATCCCCATTGACCAATTTCTGAGAGAGTGTGGTTCTTTTACCATTAATTCTACTTCCAGCGCAATGATTGCCAATTTCTGAATGAACCGAGTAAGCAAAATCAATTGGTGTGGCATCCACCGGCAGTTGCTTGACTTCACCCTTAGGTGTGAAAACAAAAATTTCTCCTCTAAATAAATCCATACGAAGAAATTCCATGAACTCTTCTGGCTCATCGGCATCCTTTTGCCAATCTAAAACTTGACGAAGCCACTGCAATGCTTCATCAGCTTCATCAGCCTGATCCGTCGACTGCAAAGCGATCAAGCCCTCCTTGTAACGCCAGTGTGCTGCTATACCATTTTCCGCCCTACGGTGCATTTCGTGACTCCGGATTTGAATCTCATATCTCCGTCCCGAAGGGCCTACGACCGTAGTATGTAAAGACTGGTACATATTAGATTTCGGTGTGGCAATAAAGTCATGGAACCGGTCTTGTACAGGTGTCCAGTTACTATGAATAATACCCAGAGCAGCGTAGCAATCTTCCACATTCTCTGTTAGAACCCTCATAGCCATTAAATCAAAAATTTCTTCATAAGGAAGATCCCTACTCTCCATTTTCCGATAAATAGACCAGAGGTGCTTTGGTCTTCCTGTAAGCTCGACTTGGATGCCCGCAGTTTCCAGAGCTCGAGTGAGCGGTCCCTGCATCTCTAAGACCTGCTGTTCTCTCTCCTTTCGTCTTTGCCGAACTTTCTTTGTGAGGTCTCTGTAAGCTTTGGGTTCGAGATGTTTAAAGGCAAGGTCCTCCAGCTCCCAGCGGATTGCTGCCATACCTAAACGATGAGCAAGAGGAGCATAGATCTCCCTGGTCTCTAGAGCTATGCGGTTTTGTTGGTGCTCGGTAAGTGCTTTCAAGGTTCTCATGTTATGCAGACGGTCAGCTAATTTCACCAGAATGACACGAGCATCTTTAGCCATCGAAAGTAACAATTTGCGATAGTTCTCAACCTGTTTTTCAGTGTGAGAGTGGAATTCAACCCTGCTGATTTTGGTTACTCCGTCAACAATAGTTGCAACCCCTTTCCCGAACCGTCTATCGATCTCATCCAGGTCGACAGAGGTGTCTTCTACCACATCGTGGACCAACCCAGAGACTACTGCATCTGTATCGAGACCCAAGCCTGCCAGTATAGTTGCTACTTCCACAGCATGAGTAACAAATTCTTCTCCAGAGGCACGACGTTGACCAGAGTGTGCCTCTTCAGCCAAAGCATACGCTTCTCGAATTGCTGAAAGATCAAAGCGATCCGCATTGTTTTCTACCACACTAGCTAAGTTATGTGGGATTCCCTTCATAAACCTTTTTCTGTGTAAGAGCACCCCCATCACAAAATGTGCCCTGAGTTTAGCCTTCTGGGAATTCTTGAGGTCCCAGTTTTACCTGAATGAGATTGTATTTTTCCAGACCCCACTGATTCGACTTCGCCGACACACTTGTAATTTGCTATCGGTCCTGCTCAGAACAATAAGCCTCAGAGGGCGATAGTACAATTATCGAGACAGGTAAAGTTCCGCTCACTGCTGAACTTTATGTCAACCCTTCCCATGACACTTCTTATATTTTTTCCCGGATCCGCAAAAACAAGCATCATTTCTCCCTAAAGATTTATCTGTGGTCACTGGAGTCCTGACTACGTCTGGGTCCCTGTTAGTGGAAAGGCTTCGGGGAGCAGTATTCATAAATTGGCTACCTGAAGAACCAATCGGCAACTGTACTTCTTCAGGGGATGCTTGACTGGAACGATTCAATTCTCTAAAGGATGATGCATCGCCAATCTTACTACTTGAGCCCCTGGAAGAGCCAGAATAATTAAGAGCTTGAGGCTGACCAGAAGTCCTCCTGCTAGGATCACCCAACTGAGCTTTAAGTGTCAAATTTGCAACGGTTCTCTTTAAGTCTCCCATTAGGTCTACAAACATGTCATAGGCCTCTTTTTTGTATTCTACCAGAGGGTCTTTTTGGCCCCAACCTCTAAATCCGATAGAAGCTTTGAGGTGGTCTAGGTCATAAAGATGATCTTTCCATTTACCATCAATGACATTCAACATTATGTAGCTGGTAACAGCTTCGGCGTGCACTCCAAATCCCTCGATTTTGCGGTCAAACTGGAGCTGTACAGCTTCCAGGATTACGCTTGTGATTTTCGATCGGTCTAAATCGCTCATTGAATTTAGACGATGATCTGGAATCAGAGTAAAATATTCTAGAGCCAATCTCCTCTTCAGTGCATCAAGGTCCAACTCCTCACTGTGCTCGTAGTTCAAATACTCATCTAAGACATCCTCGACACTCTGCTCGATCATTTCCCACATCTCACCTTTAAGGTCCTCCCCACCTTCTAAGGCGAACAACCTAAGGTCGTAAATCACTTCACGCTGTTGATTCATAACATCATCGTAATCGAGCAAACGCTTTCGAGCTTCAAAATTGTTCCCTTCCACTCTTTTTTGAGCAGTTTCAATAGATCTGGTCACCATGCGGTGTGTAATTACTTCTCCTTCACTAGCACCGAGAGTGTCCATCACATTTGCCAACCTGTCCCCTACAAATAACCTCATTAGGTCATCTTCAACTGAAATGAAAAATTGACTTACACCTGGATCTCCTTGGCGTCCCGAACGACCTCTAAGTTGCCGGTCAATCCGTCTTGACTCGTGACGTTCAGAGCCTAGTATATGCAAGCCTCCCACTTCGATTACGAAATCGTCGGATGCATTTTCCAAGTTCGATTTCCGAGTTGGGTCAACCGAGATTAGATCCTCTAGATTCAAACCTCTGTTCTTTGCCCATGCTACTGTCCTGGGTTCAGTCACCCCTCCCCCAAGTTTAATGTCAGTTCCCCTTCCTGCCATGTTCGTAGCTATTGTTACAGCACCGGGCTTGCCAGCTTCAGCCACAATTTCTGACTCTTTTTTATGCTGTTTAGCATTCAGCACATTGTGAGTGATACCTCGGCGCTTAATCATTCGAGAAAGCGTCTCAGAAATTTCGACATTGGTAGTTCCCACTAAAACTGGAAGTTCCAGTTTGTTTAGACGTTCGACTTCGTCGATGAGAGCTTGATATTTTTCTCGCTTAGTCCTGAAGATTAAGTCTTCTCTATCCTCACGAACTATTGGTTGGTTGGTTGGAATAACGAAAACATCAAGCTTGTATATCTCATGGAATTCAGTCTCTTCAGTCTCAGCAGTACCAGTCATCCCAGCGAGCTTGTCGTACATACGGAAATAGTTCTGGATAGTAATTGTAGCAAGAGTTTGGGTCTCTCCCTTTATTTCTACTCCCTCCTTGGCTTCAACGGCCTGGTGAAGGCCGTCACTCCATCGACGGCCTGACATCTGACGTCCAGTAAATTCATCAACAATTACGACATTGCCATCTTCCCCAATGATGTATTTCTCATCTTTTTGAAATAGCGTATAAGCCTTCAAAAGTTGGTGAATTACATGCATTTTTTCATTTTTAGCAGCGTACTCTGCCTCGATCTTTGAAATAAATTCTAGTCTCTCGTCAACCGACAACGTGTCATCTTCTTCTATCTCACCCAACATCTCAGAAAGATCAGGAATGATAAAAGCTTCGGGATCTTCAGGAGAAAGCTCATCCAAGCCAACATCTGACAAGTGTACATTCTGCCCTTTCTCGTCCATAGCAAAAAAGAGTAACTCATCTATCTCATGCAACTTCTTTTCCCTCATGTAATCTGCTTCGACTTTGAGCACTAATTTTTGAATCCCAGGATCCTCAGAAAAAATCTTTATAAGCCTTTTGTTACGGGGGCCTCCTCTCTTTGCAGCTAGCAATTTTTCACCGGCAGAAAACTCTTCGCCTTGTTCTAAGTCTCTTTCAGCGTCAGCTATCAATTGATTTACTAAACGAGTCTGTTTCTGGTAAAGGCCCCCTACCAACCTATTATACTCTTTGAACGGAGTTGCTGTATCTTTACCTACTGGACCACTAATGATAAGTGGTGTCCGAGCCTCGTCTATCAAGATAGAGTCCACTTCATCAATTATTGAGTACCAATGTCTGGGTTGGACCCTCTGGTCTAAAGAATGGACCATGTTGTCGCGAAGATAATCGAATCCGAATTCGTTATTAGTCCCATAAGTAATGTCACTCCGATAAGCGGCAACTCTCCCGGGTGAGTGTGGTTCATATTTGTCAATACAATCGACTGTTAGGCCTAAGTAATTGTAAATGCTCCCCATCCATTCGGAATCTCTTTGGGCCAAGTAAGTATTCACTGTGACGAGGTGTGCTCCTTTGCCGACAAGAGCATTCAAGTAAAGTGGCATTGTGGCGGCCAAGGTTTTCCCTTCCCCAGTTGCCATTTCTGTCGCTTTGCCACGATGTAGTGCGATGCCTCCAACCAACTGGACGTCATATGGGATCATGTCCCAAGTCTGTTTCTGGCCGCTAACGATGACTTCAGTCCCGACCAGTCGACGACAAGCTTCTTTGACTGCGGCAAAAGCTTCTGGTAGAATTGTATTTAATATTCCTTCGGTTATTACCAACAGTTTTTCATCATATTCAGCTATTTCTTCCTGCAACTGCTGTCGCCTATCAGGATCTTCAGAATCCCTTTTTTCTTTCTGTAATTGATCGATCTTTAATGTGACTTCCGACGTAGCATCGTTGATTCTATTCCGAAATTCTGAAGTTTTCTCTTTGAATTCACTCTCCGAAAGATTCTCGTAATCGGCGTAGATTTCATTGATCTCATCAACCAGAGGTTCGAGGTTTTTAGCTTCTCGGAGATGTTGGGAGCCCAGAATCTTCTTTGCTACTGCTTTAAGGATACTCAAGGGATAATTTTCCTTTTGAGAAAGTTAGACTTCACTAGAACCATATCTTTACAAATCCGGATGCCCAGTAAAATTATTGCAAGGCGATCAATTATCCCAGTCCAGAAACAAATTACCTTCTAACGAGCTGCTCTTGATCAAGCCACAACTTATGTTTGATAAAGACTCTCTCTGACAATTATTTCTCTTACGGATTCCGAGACCAGGTGACTGTATGGCAAATTTTGTTGGACTTTTTTTCGAATCTCCGAAGAGGAGACATCAACCTCTTCAAAGGGTGCAAGCATCCAATCAACAGATGCATTCGAAGGTGGGCTCTGGCTAAGAACAACATTACCCCTGCGAGGAAGAACGCAGATCTGAGCAAGTCCAGCCAAGCTTTTGGCCTCTCTCCATTCAGACAAACTGTGGAACTGATCCGATCCCATTATCAGAAGAAGATCCTTCTGTGGATGAGCTTCCTTTAGCACTCTCAAGGTTTCGACTGTATATGAGTATCCACCTCGAAGAATTTCCATGTTACTCACATCTTGACCAGTAATTCCTTTAATCGTCTCACTGACCATTCTTAATCGAATACTGGCTGGAGTAACCTCGGATTCAGCTTTGTGAGGCGACTTAGATGTCGGAATCCACAACACTTTCTCTAGTTTTCCAAAGTCAAGTAAGAATCGTGCTACTTTTACGTGGGCCAAGTGAGGAGGATCGAATGTGCCTCCAAAGACTCCAATCCGACCAGAGCTACTGCTATTTTCCTCCATTCTCTAACATTTGTGCAGGTTCCGATTCAGGATAAGAATCAAGAAGAAGCTCCTTAGTGGTTTCAGCGTCTCGAGCATAATTAATCATTTCAAAAGCCCCTATCATCTGGTAAAGAGCCCAGGGAGCCCATTTACTATCAGGAAAACTCTCCACAACTTCTTCGAAATAGAGGAGCGAAGAGTCTATTAAACCTCTCTTTAGATAATGCGATCCTGTGTTATAATCACGTTCTGCCAATTTATTTACCATGTCAGTGGAAAATTCCGACGCTCTTAATCCTACTACTGTTCCTGCAAACTGGGCGGCCACTTGACCACACGTGATCTGGGCTTGCCTAGTAAATGTCTGATCGCGCTGTGGAATCGGAGACATTCCTGCCAGAGATCGACAAACCCCAAGTGCAGCATAAACTGTAGTAGTATCTGTGGGCCATCTATCAATAACTCTCTGGAATTCCGTACGTGCTGCTATGAAACGACCAGCTCCGAAGTGAGATTCGGCCAACTGTAATCCCGCTTCAGGCATCCGATCGAATCCCGATGAGACAAGAACTTCTTCAAAAGCTTTTGTGGCTTCTTTCCAGTTTTGTTCTTCAAGCGCTCCAACTCCTAAGTTGTACACCTCTTCCACACTCAGTCCGGGATAAGGCAATCCGCCACTGCATGCTAAAAAGGATGCTCCTGTGATAACTACAAGCCAATACCTGACTTCCCTAAAGGGTGACTTCACACTCTTAGCTAAAAATTCCATTCTAATAATCCCACCCTCTTTTTGATTTTTCCTCTAACACCCTCTATCTCCCACTCCACCCAGAGATCCCAGAAAGCGAAGTTCATCGTAGCGCCACAGTGCCCTGGACACCAAGGGACTTGTACCCGTTTGATCGGCACGGGAAACTTCTAGAAAAGCCTGCATTGCAGCTTCACATCTATTCAAGTCGAACAGAATTTCACCGATCTCAAAATGAGCAAGGCTTTGCAAGCTCCGTGGTTCACCAATCGCTACTGCACGCTCAAGATAAACCAAAGCTTCTTCATCTGCATTGATGGATCGCAGTTCTCTTGCAAGGAGAATCGAACAATTCCCTATTCTCCAGTCCACTTCACCTCTTCTCCAGCTAGCAATCATCCCCCTATATTGCTCATAGTGTAGCAAAGCTCTTCTACAGTCCCCCACCTCATCGTAAGCAGAGGCTGCCTCAAAAATTACTTCGGGGATGGTATCCTTTCGGCCCCCTGAGATAGCGGACTGATAGTAAGACAGAGCAGTCGCATATTCTCCGCTGTTGAAGTAATGGCGAGCTAATGGAAGTGCCATTCCATCCACTGTAATCCCAGGACGAAACATTTTAGCAATTTCCATAGCAGAAGCCAGACCAAACAAGTCGGACCGATTCATAGCTTCCCGCGCTAATTGTACTAGATCGGAAACAGCTTGATCGATTAGATCTGAATCGAATTTGACTGCCTGTTGGTAAGAATCTCCAGCTTCATCAATGTTGCCCATAAGAGCATGGGTGTGAGCCACACGAACCAGAGCTGAAGGATCTTCTGATCCACCTCTCTGCACAGCCATCCTATACTCCGCAAGAGCTGCTGGTAGGTCTCCTCTCACAATTGCCTCGTCACCTCGAATCAGAAAGGATTCATCTGCTGTTGTAGAGAAACACCCTCCGAATACCCACAACAAGCCTACTAGACTCACCAAAACCTTATATCGATGCTTAAACACACCAACATTGTAATCTGATTGTTGAATTCTTCTAGAAAATATCACAGACCGTTCCCGTACTGACGTACTGACAAGCAAACAAAGTCGCCTAAGTTAGCTGCCTTTCCCTTGTTGTTTATCCTAATGAATACAGCACTAACATCCTATAGGTCCCTCTTGACCCAAAATCCCCCAACTCATCGGATCCCACACGCTTAGATTTACAACAAGGCGATAAAAATTCATATTAGCTCTATATGCGATCCTCTTAGATACTTCCAATCACAAACGAAGCTGTTCTAACAAAATACTGGTTCTAAATGAGAAACCTGAAGAAGATATCGGATCAATTGTTCGGAACAGTTTTGACCAAATCTCATATCATACTCTGGTGTCTTGTCATCACCGCATCAATTCCAAGAATATCTTTAGCCCAAGAACAAGTTCTGCAATACGGCAGCCTACAGACTTGGGAGGAGAACCTATGGCTATTCTTTTTAGACCGAAACGATTCATTTCAAGGAAGACTCAGCGAGAAAGGCATCCTAAAGAGATTCACCCCCCTCGTCGATAGCAAATACCAACTCGACGTCCTAGGCTCACAATTTAATCCACTGGAAGATTCGCGCTGGAACGAGACGGCCAACGGGGTCCGGTGGAGGGGGACTAGCGCCACCACCCTTCTACTGACGTCTTTTGCAGAGTTTAAAACATCTGTCGCTCTAGGTGGACCATGGACGATGAATGCACTTTTCAATCAAACCACAGATCGAGGATTTGAGGGCAGTGCTATCAGGCTCCAAGTCGCACGAACGTTAGGTCAATCTGCGAAGATATCCAGTGGCATTCATCTAGATCCACATAAGGCTGGAGGTGATTTCTGGATTGGAGCTGAATGGAACAAAGGGCCGAATCGAGTCACCAGTCAATTCACCATTTTAGACCCTTTAAATAATTTCCTCCATGTCACACTAGATGCCTCACTCCATCCCCACGGTGATACAACCGTTGTTTATACTCAACAACCTGTGGCTGTAAGATTAGCAGATCACTTGAATCTCCACGAAAATATCCGTATCGAAGCTTATGCAATGTTAATGCCAACGGCTCTACTGGACAGTTCAAGCAAAAAGGAAGAGTATGGGGGATTTACTCTGGGAGAATCCGCAAAATATTTGGGTGGACTTATCGAATGGACCCCTACTAAACGACTTTTGCTGGCTGGATCTATTACAGAAGTAAATACCAATTCAGATAGGACTACCAATAATACTCTGAGGGGAAACTCCAATCATGAACTATCTGAAATGACCCGAGAAATCACTGGTTTCGGCATATTTCGGGCCAATAATCATTGGAGCTTCAGTGCAACTGGCGTAAAAAAAACCATGATGGAAAAACGCACTTTACGCCAAGATCGCACAAACAATGTTGATTATCTTCTAAACATTAAGATGGGCAAGCTCGCTGTCTCATATTCGAACCCGAATGGGTTCATAACTAAGACCAGCCTATTACACAGCGTTTCAGAAGTCCCTAAAGGAATTGGGGAAATGAACGTCACCAACTACTTAGCTGGCAAATTTTACAGATTTCTTTTGAATTTGGGATGGGAGTTTGATAACAGTACTGTTTCAATTGGCGGTGCTTACGATTATCAAAGTGGCCAAAATCCAAGTTGGATCTGGGGGACCGCGAGTGGACGATTCTCAATGTATTGGTAACCCTGTACTAACCAAAGATCGGAAATTATATTTGCTGGCCTAAGATAAAATAATGGTCCGATTAGAGATTCAGTCAGGATACGGAAATCGCAGTTTCGAAGTGTCTGATGGTTTTGACCAATCCTTCTTTCAAAGATGTCTTCGGACTCCATTTCAAAAGACTCTCGGCCATTGAAATATCAGGATTACGAATCTGCGGATCGTCTTCTGGCAACTCTACAAAATGTATTCGGGACTCAGAATTGGTCATTTTAATAATCAATTCGGCCAATGCAACTACATCTATCTCATTTGGATTACCAATGTTCATTGGGCCAGTGAACTTAGACTGAAACAGCCTATAGATACCATCCACTTCGTCATCTACATAGCAAAAAGACCGGGTTTGACTGCCATCACCATAAACGGTCAGTGGCTGTCCTCGAAGGGCTTGGACAATAAAATTAGAAACAACCCTGCCATCGCTGATACGCATCCTAGGCCCATAAGTATTGAAAATTCTAGCAATCCTAACTTCGATATCGTGAGCCCGATTGTATGCTACCGTTAGTGCTTCGGCGTAACGTTTTCCTTCATCATAAACGCTACGAGGACCCACTGGGTTCACATTTCCCCAATAGTTTTCAGATTGAGGATTTACTTTGGGATCCCCGTATACTTCAGATGTGGAGGCGAGAAGGAATCGACACGCCTTAGCTTTTGCAATACTTAACATATTCTGGGTGCCTGCGCTGCAAACTCCTAGAGTCTCGATTGGGTATTTCAGATAGTCCACAGGACTAGCTGGACAAGCCAAATGCAATACACCATCCAACTCTTCGTCCAGATACAGTGGGTTAGAAACATCGTGCAGCAAAAAAGAGAAGTTCTTATTTAGTTCTAGGTCTGAAATGTTATTTCTAACACCTGTTAGATAGTTGTCAGCACCTATCACTTGGTAGCCTTTGTCGAGAAAAAGACTGGCGAGGTGAGAGCCCAAGAAGCCTGCCGCACCTGTAATTAACACTCTAGACAAAGTCTACTCAGTCCTCTCATAGTTTGTCTCAGAAGAGACTGCTGAATAATATTCTAAACCCTTACTAACTAACCAATCTGGATCATATAAATTGCGGCCATCGACGACTATAGGCTTTCTCATATTGGACTTGACCCTTTCGAAATCTGGGTGACGATAGCAATCCCATTCAGTGTGTACTACAAGTGCTGACGCATCATTTAGTGCCTCATATTGATCTTCACAAAAACTGATACGCATTCCAAACCTTCGTCTTGCTTCCTCCAGTGCTCTTGGATCGTGTGCTGATACTGAAGCGCCATGTTCCAACAACGCCTCTATCGTTACAAGACTGGGAGCCTCGCGCATGTCATCTGTGTTTGGCTTGAAGGACAAACCCCAGATTGCAATTTTCTTGCCTGTCAAATCGTTGCCGAGCCTGCCAACCACCTCATGATGTAGTAAGGTTTTCTGGTGTTCGTTTTGCTCTTCAACAGCTAACAGAATTGACGGGTCCAAGTTCAGGTCGCTCATCATTTTAATAAGTGCTTTCATGTCTTTCGAGAAACAAGAACCCCCGTAACCCGCTCCAGGATTTAAATAATCAAGCCCTATTCTACAATCGGTCCCAATGCCCTTCCGAACCATTTGGATGTCTGCATTTTTTTCCTTACAAAGCGCCGCAATACTGTTGATAAAACTGATACGAGTCGCCAGCATGGCGTTAGCGGCATACTTAGTCATTTCTGCCGAAGCCAAATCCATCACCATGATGGCATCAGTATTTTTCATGAAAGATCCGTACAAATCTTTCAAACGAGATTCAGCAAACTTGCTAGCCACACCCAAGATTACTCTATCAGGGTTAATGAAATCTGAGATGGCAGAACCTTCCCTTAAGAATTCTGGGTTGGAACACACATGAACTGGAATGCTACTAAGATTTTCTATTGTCTCACGGATTTCCTGTGATGTACCTACTGGGACAGTGCTCTTAGTGACTACTATTTTCTCTTCTCTCATCTCTGCGCCAATGATACGGGAGACTTCCAAAATATTCCTTATATTGGCGGAACCATCTCGGTTTGAAGGAGTTCCTACGGCGATAAATATTACGTCTGTCGTTCGGACTATTTCTGTCAGATTTGTCGTAAAATCAAGACGCCCAGTATCCACATTTTTCCGAACTAATTCCGCAAGGCCAGGCTCGTAAATAGGCATCTCGCCCAGTTTGAGGCAAGAAACCTTTGTGTCGTCAATGTCACCACAGAGCACACTTATTCCGGCTTCAGCGAAGCAAGCACCAGTGACCAAGCCGACGTAACCAGCACCTATTACTCCAATTCTCATAGTCCGTGAGCACTTAGAATGGGGAGGAAACTAAACAATTTTAGGAAGCCTAGATCTTTATTTATGGGCTACCTGTCATACTAGCCACTGCAACCAATACAGTAGCCATTGACATAACCCTGGTTAGCCATTGATCGACGTTGAAACCTCCTGTTGCCTCCATCTTTTGCGGCACTGTGATAGTACTTCCCGGCTTAATTTCTGGATCCGAATGGCCAAACAAAAACTTACTGCTTCGTCGTCTCTCATTATTGGAGTATGTAACCACGGAGCGGCTCCTGTCCCCATCCTCGCGAACACCACCAGCCTGGTTTAAATAGTCTCCCATTTTCAACCCTGGTATCCAACGGGCACGAGATTCAAATTCTACTGCGCCTCGGATAGTAACAATCGGATTGTAAGCGGGCACAAAAATGCTGTCCCCAGAGAAAATTCCTAAATTATCTGAGCTTCCAGGATTTTGTAGCGCTGCTTGCAAATCCAAACCCAAAGTCAATTCATCCCGTGTTATTTGAACTCCTGCTATGTCAGCTTCACTCGTTAACCCACCCGCTCTTTCAATCAGATCTACAATTTTTTCTGTTTTCATACTTAGCGGATACGCACCAGGACGAGAAACCTCACCAGCCACTAAGACATCCTGGAAAGCTCGGCGATTCTCTAGACGACGGACAAACACCCTGTCGTCTGGTTGTAATATTAGACCACTGGCTGGAAAACGGGAATTTTCTGCGGAAGAAAGTTGTCCTGTTATCGAACTCTGTGGAATTCTCCCAGTTTCAAAATAGACTTCTAAGACTTCAGACACTATTCCCTGATCAGCATTACCATCGATTCTTCGGTTTACTTCCACAAACGACGGATCTGCATCAGGGCTAAAGCCACCTCCTAATAAAACGAGATCTTCAACGGTCATCCCCAAATAAAACTCGTAACTTGATGAATTCTTGACTTCACCGCCAAGATATACTGATCCCTTAGTCTTTAGAGAGGAATTCGCATAAATTACTATTTTATCGAAATCCTGGAGTAGAACATTAGGATTGGCTCGTCCTTCAGCATCCAGGGCTACCTGAGTCAAAACATAGGAGCTGTCTGAAACATCAAGTCTAACTAAGTGTGCGATGTTTTCAAACGCATCTCTCCTCAGTCCTCCACTCCTACTAATCAGATCTTCAACGGTCATCCCTGGAAGTAGTTGGTAGTCTCCGGGACGCTGCACTTGACCATCTGAACTAACCCTACCAACTCGCTCATCTTGAACAGATTCAACAAAAATTCTATCACCATCCATTAAGGGAAAAGGTTCACTGGGAGTAAGGTTCCCAAGGTCAACATCTACCAAAATTCGGTCTCTCCCTGGAGTTCTCTGATCGGGGGACAGGATACGGTCAACTTGAATTTTTTCAGAAAAAGCCGAAGCTGTTAAGCCACCACTGAACTCAATCAAATCCAACAATCCTTCACCAGATTTAATCTCATAAATTGCTGGCCTTTTGACATCTCCTTCTATGGAAACCTGAGGACCGGCAAGAGGAACAAAAATAAAATCTCCTTGTTCAAGACGAAAATCTCCAGATGCGTCACCCATCAAGAGATAATCGTACACATCCAATTCCCCAGTCAATTCCCCACTGCGCCTAACTTGAATTGACCTCATAGACCCTTCCCCTCTGGGACCATTAGCACTATACAGTGCGTTGAACACTGTAGCTGCAGGACTCATCTGATATGCACCTGGACGAGACACCTCTCCAATTACGAAGATTTGATTAGTGCGTAACCTTCCGAGAGAAACGTGAAATCTTGTGGTTGCTTCTGGGCCACGCTTCACTCCAGAGTAGACAGAGGACAATCTCGGATACAAAGTTTCCCCCAAAGAACTCAGAGTTAGACCATTAACTGAAATTTGTCCAACGTCAGGGATCACTATAAATCCTTCCCGAGTGACATCCAAATTGTAAGCCAGTTCTATTTCTCCGGTTAGGAACAATTGAATTTGATCTCCAGGACCCAGTAAATAGTCTGGGTCTACAGGACCTATGTTCAATGGTTGAAATTCAGTAGTGATATTCTCAAAGATGCTACTACCAAAAACGGACAGTACTGGATCCATTACCACACTATCGAGTGCAAGGCTATCAAGTTCAAGGGAGCCCAGAGTAGATTCATTGTCAGGATCTCCTACCGTTGAGATCAGACCCATCTCTGATAGAGCTGAAACGAACTGGGAAGATTGGCTATCGCTTACCGAACTTGCATTTATGGCCCCTTCGGATCGATCAAAATACGATTCCATCGCTGGGACCATGTCATCATATCCCGCAGCCAGTAGTCGGCCCCGCAAATCAGCACGGGATAAACCCAACGATGAAATGCGGTCAACAATCTCTTCTTGGGTTAACTGTTCGCCCATCAGGCGTGTGACGTCCTGCGGCACCACATCCTGACCTCTGGCGCTGGACCGCATCAAGAAAAACAAACTAAATATAAAAATTACGATCGGCACCCAACCGACTGATACTCTTGTGTCAGTCATCATCTGGAAATCAACCTCCCCCTGTTCGCTCTGTATATAGGTCAGAGCCTGTACTTTTAGTTTCTAAGGCGATGGCTTAAAACAGCTACGGAGAAGCCCCTAGCCAAACCGTATTGCTCTATATATCACCTGTTAAAACATAGCCACACAGGGACACCCTGCGTACCCCAAGTCTAAATCCTTAGCCAGGTATCAACTCTTGTTGTTTTCGATCATCCAGCCATTCATCTATGCGGGATAACAAAATCCGTGCTCCTTCCTCTATGGTTTTTTCATTTGTATCGATGCTGATATCTGGGGAACTGGGAACTTCAAAAGGTACGTTTGGCGAAACCCCAATCAGATTTTCTATCTCGCCAAGTTCAGCTTTCCTGTACAACCCCTTGGTATCTCGGTTCTTACATATATCCAGAGAAGTAGATACAAATATTTCAAAATAAGAAGGTTCCAGCCGTGCTCGAGCTTCTGTCCTGACCACTTCAAAGGGAGTTATCACAGCGACTATAACATAATCGTTGATCATTCGTTCCTTCTCACATAATTCAATGACATAAAAGCCATTTCGTTCAATGTCATTCCTGGAAAATCCTAATTTTTTCTTCCGAGAATCTCGAACTCTGTCACCATCAATTAAAGTCGCAGTCGATCCACCCTTTATCAGTTCTATCAGCATAGCTTCGGCCAAAGTACTTTTTCCTGATCCTGAGAGGCCAGTTAGCCACACCACATTACCCATCACTTACAAATGCCTCTTCTCTAAGCAACAGAATCCGATCGGACACCTCTGGTCTCATATACCACTTCGGAGGACGCTCTCCACTCCGAATAATCGCTCGAACTTCCGTTCCGCTGATATCAAGAGTGTCACTATCTAGTACTTCTGATCCGTAAGATTTTCTGGAAGAGCTGTACTTTACTTCGTCGAAAAACACTGGCTGAATCTCTATTTGGAAATTATTTTCAAAGAGATCCTTGGCTTGGCTTCCCGAATAAAAGTTCCCTACACCAGTGTGATCTCTACCGACAATAAAATGAGTGCACCCGTAATTCTGTCTACAAAGAGCGGTGAACAAAGCTTCTCTGGGCCCTGCATATCTGGAGTATGTGGAGAATGTTGAGAATAGAGCTCTTGGCGTCAGTTCCGAAACCTCAAGTAACCCTTGATATCCTTCTATGATTGCTGCGCTGGAGAAATCTCCAGATTTTTTCATTCCAACAGCCGGATGAATCAGAATGCCATCAGCACCAGTATTTTCTAGGGCCATAGTCATTATGTGCTCATGAGCTCTATGTGGAGCGTTACGAGTGTGAAATCCCACGATCCTAGACCATCCCCTGGCGGCGAACACTTGCCTGGTTTCTGCAGCTTTTAGTTCGTACCCCTTCCCATTTCTGGGAACTCTATTGATCAACCATACTGGTCCCGACAATGCTGTTTCACCTTCAGATAAAAACTTCCTGACTCCAGGGTGGTCCATAGACAGAGTCCCGAAGAGAAGCTCGGCTGCCAATTGCCAATCGGTAGTGTGGTGTTCTTCTATTTCCATTACACCGATCGGCTCTCCATCAAAAGTCAGAACCACTTCACCCGTGGGCAATTTTGATCCAGATCTTCTCAATAGAATAGGTAGAGGCCAAGCAGCTCCATCTTGAAGTTGGTAGGCTCTCATCACAGAATCCAAATCGCCCTTATTCATAAACCCTCGTAACGGACTATATCCACCCAATGCGATCTGCTCTACATCCATCGCCTCATTGACTGATAACTCCAACCTTGGAATACCTTCTGGAATTTCACCTTTCCAGCGTTGGTCTACCAAGACTCCTCCGTGAGGTGCTATTAGTCCACAACCTAAAGCTGGACTAGTGATATAATTGGTATCATATGCGCTCGGAAGGACCCCTCCATTCGGCACTTCAAGATCCTTGATGGATCTCTTGAATCGCACTACTTCATCACACAAACCCACGAGGAATGACACTGTTTCCACAGGGTGTTGGCCGATAGCCGTCTCTGCGGCTAAAACGAGACCGGTCGCGCCATCAAGCAGTGTGTTGACAATGTCGTTGGTTTCAGCCCTACTGGCGGATCTGCTTTCCATCATAGTATCCAAGAAATTCGTAGCCACTAGTACTGGCTTTTCGGCTAGATTTACCTTGTTAATAACATATTTTTGCGCAAAGGGTATTCTTTCCAAAGGCACCTGCCTGCTCAAGTCCCCTCGATCGATTAAAACTCCATCTGAAACTTCTATAATCTCTTCAAGGTTCTCTATCGCTAGACTCGTTTCTACTTTAGATAAAACAAAAGCATCTGGATGGTAGTGTCTGAACCCTCTTACGTCATCAGCTCCATCCACAAATGAAAGGCAGAAATTCTCAATCCCAATTTCCCGAGCTATTTCTAAGGCCTGGACATCTTTATCAGACAAAGAAGGCATTTGAAAGCTTTGGTCGAAGACTGTGACAGCTTTATTACTTTGAATAGTGCCCCCACTCATTACGGTGCACTGTACAGTGCCCTCTTCCCTATGCATCGATAAGGAATTGACCCTCAAGAGGACGGAATCAAAATCGAGAGAAATCAGATCTCCTTCTTTAAGTACCATCAGAACTTCATCTGGACGCAAAGGAACCATGCCGTATTTCCAGCCCCCCTGAGTAGCAAGAAGCACCTCTTCGTTCTCTGTTACCGACTTAGCTTCTGGTAAAACCCCTGTCCTCACTTGGGATCCCTCAGTATCTAACATCAGTGGGATGGTGCAATGTGAACGAATGAAATCGACAGTGCTCTCCAGCGACTCAATTGGAGTATGGCTGAGGTTGATTCTTACAAAAGAGATCTTCCTTTGAGAGAGTTTCTTTAGAACTGTTTCATTCATTGAAGTGGGTCCGAGGGTGACCACAATCATGGGATACTCAATATTTTTCATTGGTAATGCCTTCTCATAAACTTTCAAGAAAAAATTCCTTTGACCACGGAGACGACCCTACTTAAGTCCGAATCAGCCAAGCCCGTGGAACTTGGTAGATTCAGACATTGCCTATAAAGAACTTCTGATACCTTACAATCTTCGAACCAACTCCCTTTGTGAGCAGGACTCATGTGAAGCGGTTGCCACAACGGCCTAGTCTCTATCGAGGCATCTTTCAGCAATTTGTGTAAAATCTTCCGATCAGTGTTAGGGTCGGTGAATCTCATAGTATTCAACCAAAATACAGATTGAGCCCAGCTGGCCTCACCGACCATCGCACAGGTCCCTAGTTCGGCCACGCCTTCTACATAAGAGTGGTGAATGGCTTTCTTCCTTGATAAAAATTCATCCAGTCTTCCCAGTTGAGCCACCCCCATAGCAGCCTGAACGTTAGTTAATCGATAATTGAAACCCACTTCGTTATGCACAAACTCTATCGGATCGTCCTTCGCCGTAGTAGTGAGATATCTCGCCCGATCAGCCAGTTTTTTATCTTGGAAGGTAATCATGCCTCCACCACCAGTAGTAATAAGTTTGTTGCCATTAAAACTGAAGCAGGAAACTCCTTCGCTCCCTATCATTCTCCCTTTATAGGTGGACCCCAAAGATTCAGTGGAGTCCTGCACAACAAAAAGGCCGGCTTCTTCAGCGAGCGAAACAATTGGGTCTAAATCTACTGGATGTCCGAGTATATGGACGGGTAATACACCCACTACTCGACGTTGGGTATGCCTGTTCGTTAAAACTCCATTTACTCTAATACAATCTTTCTCTATAAAAGATGCTAGTTTAGAAGGGTCCATTTGTAGTGAATCTTCTTGGACATCGATAAAAGTTGGCCATCCCCCGAGGTACCGGACTGCATTTGCCGGAGCGATAAAGGTCAAACTCGGCAGAACAACCTCATCCCCAGCCTCAACACCAGCCATCTTCAAGGCTACATGAAGAGCAGCTGTGCCGCTAGAAGTGGCGACAGCCCCAGTAGCACCTACTTTCTTCGCAAATTCTTCCTCAAATTTAGTGACAAAACTTCCAACGGACGACACCCACCCAGTTTCCAAACATTCACGTACTAACTCCCATTCTTGACGACCTATGTTGGGTATACTCAAAGGAATGAAGTTCATTCTCGTACAGACCCATCGACTACATCAGGAACAATGACTATCAATCGTCTTTCCTGGCTTTACGCAGTTGACTCGGGTCTCCTATATCTATCCATTCTCCCTCGGCTAGATAACCTCCAACCTTCCATTGTTTCTGCAGACATTTCTCCACCAACCAAGTAATAGGAGTATTTTCGTTATCGGGCATGAGTTCCAATGCCTTGGGAGAAACCACATACATGCCACAATTGATCAGTTGGCTTATCCTAGGCTTCTCAGATACACCTTGAATCAACCCTTCTTTTACATCAACAACTCCATAAGGAACCTCAGTGGAATGCGTCCGAATCGCCACGGTCAAATCACAATTCTTAGTCTTCTGAAATTGGATGAACTGAGTCACATCTATCTGGGTCACGAGGTCCCCATTCATCACTACCAAGTCGTGTTCGGGAGTTTCTGGCAACAAAGATAGGGCTCCCCCTGTGTTTAGCGGTTTCGTCTCTCGCAAGTATTCTATGTCACATCCGAATTTAGCACCGTCTTCAAAGTACTCCTCTATGACTTCAGATAAATGATTCACCGCAATAAAAATCCTGCCAATTCCATAGCTTGCCAAATGGATGACCAATCGCTCCAGGATAGGTTTCCCTCCTATGGTGAGCATCGGCTTAGGTGTGCGAGCCGTTATCGAACCTAGTCGAGACCCTTTGCCTCCTGCCATAATCACGGCCCAATTCTCTTTCTTATCCCGACCAATAAGTTCAGTCCACTGATGGATTCCCACCAACCTACCGTCTTGATCCACTACCGGTATCACCTGGACACTATTCAATCTCATCAAATCCAAAATTTCATTGCTACCAGCCTGCACACTCACAGATACAAAATTCGAATTCATTATCCTAGAAATCGTTCTGGATTCCAGAGGCTCACCCCGGATAATCGCTCTGCGAATATCTCCATCAGTCAGACAGCCAACCAATTTCTGGCTTTCATCTAGAACAAAAGCTATTCCTTGTCCACTTAAATCAATCGCTTTCACACAGTCAAAAAGAGTCTGATCAAGTCCAACACAGAAAGACCTTGAAGCTAGATTTTCACCTGTCTCGTAATTTTGCATCAATTGTTCCTAACCTATTCAAGCAGTCACTCACTACTGTCTCAATCCATCAAAGGTTTTCATCCGAAATCTAGAGGGAATGGAAACTTTTCCGAAGAGGTGCTTTATTATCCCATTTTACAATCGCTTCAATA
This sequence comes from Longimicrobiales bacterium, assembly GCA_028822645.1. GTDB lineage: Bacteria > Gemmatimonadota > Gemmatimonadetes > Longimicrobiales > Gaopeijiaceae. The sequence goes on from JAPKDG010000010.1 coordinate 25,799, forward strand.
AGCCTCTCGGAAACCAACCTGGAATCAAAATCCCAATCCCCAGCCTCGTCAGTCAAAACCCAATCTTGCTCAATAGCTTGCATCAGCCACTTAGTTATCTCCGCGGCGTTGGAAGGCACATCTCTTATACGAGAATTTCGAATCCTACCGAATTGTCTGTCACCAACATTTACAACGTTCACCCCAGCTAATGGACCTTCTACCATTCCACTAGATGAATTGCCCAACATTACCTTGGCACAGTTCAACAAGGACCAGTATCGGGCTTCGCCAAGCACTTCTTTAACGACAATGTTCTCTCTACCTTGCGACCAATTCAACCAATAATCTCGGATATCCGCTCCCCCAGCGTCTGAGTTGGGGAGAGTCACTATATAGGTGGCTTCAACTTGTGTCATAGCCTCAGAAACAGCCAATACTTCCGACAAAGAGCTCTGTGTGTCCAAGGTAGTAGGATGCATAGTCACAAGAACCACCGGATCTACCAAACTTAACCCAAAAAATCCCTCTAATTCATGGATAGACGGCAAATCATCACGGAACCTATTGTCTAACCCAGGAGCACCGACTACCACAATATTTCGAGGAGCTTCTCCCATCTGTGCGACCCTTTTTCCATAGATAGGGTGGCTGACTAAATGAAGATGACTGAGCTTAGTAAGCGCATGCCGCATGACGTTGTCTATGGCGCCCTCTGTTTCTTCTCCCCCATGAAGGTGTATTATCGGAACAGTACCGATAGTAGCTGCCATTCCAGCCGCTAGTGTCTCGGCTCTATCGCCCACCAATAAAAGTGCATCAGGAGAGTCGGCCACTAAAGCTTCTCCCACCAAATCTAGTGCGCGACTGCAGTCCTTGATGGAGTCAGGAGGGTCTCCTTGAAAGTCTAACTGTTGAGAAATAGGAATATTCTCTGCTCCGATTAATTCTATACTCTTCCCAAACCGATGGCTCAAATGCATACCTCCGACCCACAGCCTCAGGTCAAATCTCGGGTCTTTGTGCATAGCTTGGATAGTGCTTCTAAGAACTCCATAATCCTGTCGCCCAGTCGTCAAAACAGCTATTCGCAAACAGTCACTCAATTTTTATCACCTCAGTAAAAAGTTAATAATCTTATTTTTAACTCTGAGAATCACTTCGCTCACTCAATTCCGAGATCTGGGATAGTTTCCCAAGCTTGTGAAAAAGAAGATTTCCGAGCGGTGTCCGATAAAGCCACCACCCTGGCTCCTTCTTCGTAAGAAGCAAGTAATTTAGCATCGTCACTTGAACCCAAAAAAGCTTTTATTTGGCGAACTAACATCGCATTTCTCTCGTCCGAAAACTGGTGCTTCTGTTCTGACCCATCGTCCGCTTCTATCAAAACTGTAGATTTCAAAAGATCCCAGGTTATGGTTCCCTTCTCTCCACAAGCCTTCATAGACCTGACAGGAATCTTGCTGAGATAGTCTAACCGCAGAGACACCGTTGCCCCATCAGGAGTAACCCAAAGAATATCCGCAGATTCTTCAGATCGAATCCCAAGCTGATCGTCATTGGACAGAAGACCAGATATTTCACTCGGATAACCAAACAACCAAACAGCATAATCTATTTCATGAGCGAGATCTCTCAGGACTCCTCCCTCTGCTTCCCTTGCAGAATAAGATTCTCTATAATCGGTTCCAGGGCGCCAATCAGGTAAAAATGAGCTGCATTCAATCCTCACATGATAAACCTGTCCCAATGTTGCAAGCGCCTCTTTGACAAAATTAACGGCCAGCGAAAACCTTAAACAAAATGCGACAGAAATTGATCGAGTATCGACATCGCCGTTTTGATTGAAACCCTCAAGGTCACTAAGTGAGGGTGCAAGTGGCTTCTCAATCAACACTTTTCCGAACTGGGCCAATAAATGTGCGTCTTTCAGGTGCTCGTCAGTATTTGTCGCGACGATAGAATAGAGTGTATTGTACTGCTCAAGTTCTTCAAGACTCTCTATTGTCTGAAACCCCTGGTCACGCAACTCAGAAGCCCTGGCAGGTCTCTTTGGATAAGCCACCACTGGAACTCGTAGCTCATCGCGAAGCAAGTATAGATAACGAGACCCCATAGAGCCCGATCCCCGCACCAGAAACTGAGCATTCACAAAAACACCCTACTGGAAGGAAACCTCAACGAAAAACAATCAACTTTAAGCATATGTTTCAACGTGTTCGCAAGACTGAAGATTGGTAGTAGTGATCACAGAAAATTCCATATAATCCACAGATTCATATATATTATTATAATGAATTCGACACTTCCCAACAAAGTAAAAGGTCAAATATCGGACAAGGAAAGGAGTAGGAACAGCTATTAATACGAAACAAGTGCAAACTCTACTCTCAACAGTAACAGCCAATCTTTTCCTTCGTGCTATAACAATCCTATCGAAATTTGCTTTGCTCATATGGTTAGGGCGCTATATGTCACTCTCAGACCTTGGGACCTATGGGATCCTGGTAACTTCTATAGCACTGTCGGTTCAATTCCTCGGGATGGAATTTTATATTTTTAACACCAGGGAAATCCTAGGGTCCGATCAAGCAAAAAGAACCACACTAGTTCGAGACCAACTAGCGTTTCATGGCTTGGCATACCTCCTGTTTCTGCCTGTATTTTCTATTCTATTTTTCATTAATATCCTACCTTGGTCACTCATAGTCTGGTTTTATATACTAGTCATAGTGGAACATCTATCACTGGAGATCAGTAGGTTCCTAACAGTTATTGGACGACCAGTCCTAGCAAGTTTCCTAGAGTTTATCCGTACTGGGTCTTGGGTGGCTATCGCGATCGCGATCGGCTTACAAATCCCAGAGTACCGATCTATCCAAACCATTGTGGTATTTTGGATTTTAGGCGGACTTCTTTCTCTGCTTATTGGAGGGAAACCGTTACTGCAATGGGATTGGTCTGCCACCCTGAAAACCCGTCCCAATTTAGATTGGATACGCAAAGGGATATCGGTAGCCATGCCTTTTTTCGTGTCCATGGTAGCTTTGAGCACTATATATTTTTCCGACCGATTTATCATTCAGCACTTCAGTGGCATAGAACAAGTCGGACTATACACATTCCATCAAAGTGTCGCAGGGTTGGTGTCTATAGGGGTTATGGGGATAATAGTCATCATCTCCCCGAAACTCGTGAGAGCTTTTCTCATCCGAGACATGCCTCAATACACCCAGGAGCTCAAAACATTAGCGTTTTCAGTAATCTCAGGAAGCATACTGATAAGTCTGTTTCTTATCCTAGTGTTCCCCTACGTAGTTGACTTCATGAAAAATCCGCAATTCTTGGAAACGCGTTCTACTTTCCTTGTTCTATTGCTTGGCCATATTGCACAGAACCTGAGCTTTATTCCACACTATGTTTTATATGCTAGAAATTTCGATAGAGATTTGCTGTGGGCAACTTTGTCCGGTGCAGTAGTGAACATTGGTCTCAATCTCCTCTGGATACCTAAATTCGGAATCCTTGGAGCTGCCTGGGCAACAACCGCAGCATTTACTGTCTTACTGGGGGGGAAATTCGGTTTAGTCAAAATCCGATCCAAGCAACCAAACTGGACACCACCTGCTTCCGAAACAGATATGGAGAGATCCCACCTCACATGACGCCTAGTAAATCCAATGAGATAGCCCAGACAAGCCCATGGATTCTTTGGGCAATGCTCTGCATTTTCCTGAACTTAGAAATCGGTGGTGGATTTTACGGTTCAACTCTGTGCCTCGCCTGGATATTCGGACTCTGGACCATCAACGATTTAAGAAATAGAGGGGCCAAAACCGGGTTGGCGTTGCTGGTGATTTTATTAGTGACAGCACTGGGAGCCGCTGGACTAATGTGGAACAGCTCCAAAGAACTAAGGGTTTACGAAGAGCTAGGTAAAGTCCTACTACTTATTCTTGGCACACTATCTCTCAAGGAACTACCCAAGCGCGTATACCAATCCTTGGTATTTTGGATCCCAATCGGTTTAGCTGGAATTGCAGCGCTCACCTTTCTATCTGGCAATGGAAATGAGTACGATCTACTAAGATTTAGCATCCCTAGCATGGGTTCTTCAAACAGTACGGCTTACGGTATTGCCATTGGTTTACTCATGGCTCACTTCTCCTGGGAAAACACTCAGGGTCAGCTGAAAAAAATCATAATAATCACAGTAGGGTCTGTACTACTAGTAGCGCTAATAGCCACTGTTTCAAGAGGAGGTCTTCTTCAATATTTACTAGGATTCCTGGCATTCACCAATAGGAAGAAGCTACTCCTATTTGGGATTTTCTGTACAATCTTAGGCGTCTTTTTGTGGGTGCCCAATATCTTGGAATTACTGACCACTTTCAGCCGCCTTATCGACTTCCAGGAATTACAAGGAAATGCACGTATGGGCATCTGGACAAATCTAGTGGGAGAACTCTTAGCAAGCCCCTGGCATCTAATGGTAGGCTTTGGACCTGGAAGCATCTGGGTCCGACAAGTGAATATGGTCACAAACATGCAAAACTCTGCTCACTCATTGTACGTTGAAATTTTCTATTCTTTTGGAGTAATTGGAGGTTCAATTTTTCTTTGGTGGCTTTGGAGAACTTTGCAAAGGATCCTCCAATCACCCGCGAGCGATTCTTGGAGAAGATTGAGATTCGGGCTACTAATAACCATTGTGGCTGGAGGCCTACTGGACTCTTACCTATTCACCGCCCAGCTTCTCTGGCTAAGCTGCCTCACTCTTGCGATACTTGAAAACCAAAGAATACACGACCCGGAGACAATAGAATTCTAATGTCAATTTTACATGTTTTCATATACGTATGTCCCGCTCAAGAGGATATTTTTGCAGGAGTTCGCAACGGGATTGAGGGAGACAGTCTTAACCAGCATATCAGCAAAAATCTGCATTTAGAAGACAAAGAATACGACTATATCACACGGGTTGAATTTTCAATTCGTAGATACGCTCGTTTCTTATTTTATGGTCCTATTTTCAAAAAAATAGAAGGCTTGATCATTGAGATTTTGCAAACTCATGGAATGGATCAGCCAGTTGTGTTCTACCTGGCTGACGAGGGGGTTTGGGCAGAACTCATTAGAGATATTATAAAAAGGCATGCCCACACTAGAACCTCTCTATTAGTAAATGTTCAGCACGGATTGATGGGGTTGGAGATACCTAGCCTTCTTTGGCTAAGAAAATCTTTGAACTCTATAGCCAGATTGTTTTCCGGATACCCAATATTTGGTTACGGGTTTGGGGGCGGAGCTTGTGACATCCATCTGGTTTATGGCGAAAAAGAGGTGGAATTCCTGAAAATTCGTCAAATTAAACTTGCACTTTCAGCTCCTACTCTGATTAAGTATGACCTACGCCAGCAATACCAAAAGACTGTGAACAATCAGGCAGTCGATCCAGGCTTAGTACTAGTTGTATTGCCCGCCTGTGTCCCAGGTTCTGATATGCGCTGCAATCTTCCAGAGCTTCTTAATACTATATCTCCAGTGGTACAGTGGGTCGAAGAAAACACCGAATACCAAATCTTAGTGCGTCCACACCCTGGAAGGCGCGATCGAGATACCATAAACCTGATAAACCAGAGTGCGTTGGGTCCATTCGTCGAGATTGACCTTGAAAAGCAGCTGATTTCAGGACTCTCTAGAGCTGCCTTTGTTATGGGAGCTCAATCCACAGTCTTATTTGATTCTCTCTGCCTGGGCAAAGTTCCAATAGAGATAAGGAGTGATTGTTTCGATGAAGCATTGCCATTCCCCCACGAAGTAATAGATGTTCGGTCCGCTTTCGCTGACAAGCTTGGGCATGTCCTGAGTTCTAAGACAAGAGAACACTACACATCTAGTTTAAACAAGCCCGAATTAGATTGGAAACACGAAATTGAGAAATTTGTCACCCAATGTCCAGACACGAACTAGTACATGTAAAAAACGAGAATCCTCATAGAGCAAAACACAATTCTTTCTATGTTGTAAAAAACGAAATTCTTATACAATGACTGAAACAACATCGCATTGGACAAAGGAACTAGTCATCCGTTTCCAAAATAAAACCCATGCCATTTTTTAATATTATCGACCGATTGTCCTATGTTTCTGAGACACAAACGTACACATATAGTCTCGAAGATCTTTCTATTGGTTTCCAGTGTAGAATCGATAGAGACCCTGATGTCTACAACGTTAGATTTTGGGATCACTTCATCAATGTTTATATTTAATTATGACACAAAATCATTCCTATAATACTATCCAGAAAGATCCTAAACCGGGCTTGTCCGTGCTCTGGCTAATAACATTGGTCCTACAACGTCTTTCATTTGTATCTTGGACGGTCCTAGGGGTAGTCTTCACTTCGTCTATCATCTCTTTTCTAACAAGAGAATACAGATCTACTTCACTGTTTATGGCTGAATCTGAATCTGCCACATCAGACGGCGGATTTGGAGCCCTCGCTCAAAGCATGGGTGTTCCTGGAGCAGGCGCAATCCTGAGAGACAACTCAAACCCCCCTCAATTCTACGTCGCAGTTTTGAATTCCCATGATTTCCTAGCTGACATAGCACAGAGAGAATATCTAAACCCTGATCAAACTGGAAACTCAGGGGGGCCTGCAGTTACCAGACCAATTGATCAGTTTTCTGATCCCGAACTAGAACTAACTGCAAGACTCTCAGAAACAGTAGCAGAACTTAGAGATAGGTTAAGTGCAAACGTCGATCCTTTTTCAAATATTATAACCCTGGAAGTCACATCCCAATGGCAATGGCTATCAGAAAGCCTCAATCGGAGCATGTTGGATGCGCTCAACGACTTCAATGTTGAGAAACGTGAGAATAGAGCCAACCTTGAACGTGTCTTCATCGAAAATAGACTGGATAAAGCTCAAGCAGATCTTGAAGTAGCAGAAGATTCGCTGGCAGCATTTTATAATCGTAATAGAAGGATGGAGGATTCCCCTGCTTTAATGGCAGAAGCAGCCCGTTCGCAAAGACGAGTAGAGGTTAGGCAACAAGTATACCTGACCTTATCCCAATCTTATGAACAGGCCCGCCTTGAAGAAGTCCGGAATACGCCCCTGATTTCTATCATTGATTATCCCGAAGGTTCTGCCGAATCTCTATGGTCCCTAATCCGTCAAGGTTTCTTGGCATTATTACTAGGACTTGGGATAGCACTAGCTTATATCCTCTGGATCGAATTTATGAAAATTCAAAACATTAAACACCTTCCAGAATACCTGGAATTTCAAGAAACACTGCGGAAATTGTGGCCTTTCTCCAAGAGGAATCGTTAGGAGACGCACTAGGTTGAGATCACCATTTCAATCAAATCCACAGGTTGGATCGAGCATATTTCCAGGGGGAAAGTATTAATCTTCTACAGACGACATCCACCTTGAAAGGCTTTCATCAGCAGTGACCCATCGACGCCACACCAGGAACACTGTCTGAATCATTATCTTAATATCCAGGAAAACAGAGTAATTTCGAACATATGCAAGGTCCATTTTCACTCTTTCTCTCAAGACAAGATTGTCCTCATGAAAACGCCAGAGTCCTGTCAATCCTGGGCGCATCGTGACAATCTCTGGCCTCAACTGGTGAGCCTCCACAGCATCGGTTACAGGTATCGGAATCGGTCCCACCAAACTCATTTGACCTTTCAAAACGTTCAGCAAACCAGGAAGTCTCCGGAGAACCCAATCAGGCGAAATCAGATCGGGGCAAAAGCTCAAAAATGAAAAATTCCTTCCTCCTACTCCCTGTACCAATTCCTTGTGGAGAAACTCCACACCAGTAACCTTGCTTTTGAGAAAAATACCTATCCATAACGGACTGAGAACCAAACCGATTGATGCGGCAAGAGAAAATTCAATGGTTGTTTTCCACCAAATGTTAAACCCCCTCAAGCAGAGTGGGGTTACAGTAAATAAAGGCAAATGTCCCCTATAGCCGATCTCGGAAGAGCTCGACAACAATTCACTAAAACTAGGTGCTATCCTGGTTTCCCATCGATTATCTCTAAGCACCCCAGCTTCAGCCATCACCCTTTCAGATTCCCAAGATAAAGCCCCACCGATCAGTATTACTTCATCCACATTTTCCCTCTCAGCTATTTCCTTCAAATCTTGCGGATGACCCAACACTCTTGTTCCAGGCAACATCTCTGACCCAGGACGCAAATAGTCATCTAAAAATCCTATTACAGTCGATCCCTTGTCTCCATGTTCTAAGTCTTTTGCCAGTGAGATCCCTCCGGGATTCGCCCCGACAATTAAAACCCTAAAAACCCTGTTTTGATAGATACGTATCAATTGGAGGGTCTTTTTGGAAAAGAATCTAAAAGTGATTAGGAATAGGCAGCCAACCAACCAGGTCGTCAACAACCATAAACGCGAAACAATTGGAGATCCCCCCAACAAATAGCTCAATACAATAGTCAAGAACATTCCATATGAACCTGCCAATAGTATCTTGCTTGAGATCCAAGAGGTTTCCCTATAGATCCCATGACCCCAAGCAGAAATGAATGTGACGGCACAGAATACTATAGTCATCAGCTGATAGTTTTCCATATTCGGCCCATACCACGCACCAAGTCTAATCTGACTTGCTATTGCCGACGCTAATACAATCGCCAGCATGTCACCCGCCGCAACTACTAGTTGGCTGTTCCGTCTAACAGTCATAATGAAATCTCGGGGAAAATCAATCCGGAAATTGGAGGCATCGAATTTACCAGGACTTGAGCTCCACCGTGGTCAAAATGAAAAGTCATTCTTTTGAAATTCAGAGCAGACAAACTTTCTGTCACCTTATCCTGATGGCTCGGATCACAGATCAGGAGTAAATATCCTCCTCCTCCAGCACCAGCAATTTTACCTCCGTCCGCTCCCATCTTAAGTGCAAGATCGTAAGCCTCATCAATCGCAGGGTTTGAAACACCTTCAGCAAGCCTCTTCTTCATCTCCCAAGAATTGTGAATGATCTCACCAACAGCTCTTATATCTCCCAGCCTGAATACCTCTAAGAGATCTTCGGAACTTTGTTTGATACCATGAAGGCTATCTATAACCACTGGCTTTTTTTCTGCGGAAGATTGTGACTGTTCTTTGAGAATAGTCGCGGCATCACGGGACTCTCCAGTGAAAAACAACATCACACTTCTTTCAAATTTTTCCTGAAGTTCAAGCGGCAATCCCACTGGGTTCACCTCTACCCCCTCATCGCTAAACCGCATGACATTCAATCCGCCATATGATGAAGCATACTGATCCTGCAGGCCAATCGGACGCTTCAATTTTCCAATTTCAATTCCAGAAGCCATATCTGCAGTATGAGACTTTGTGACATTGCGTCCGCAGAGCGTGGAAAGTGCCTTAATGAGAGCTACGGCCACAGTGCTGGAACTTCCCAAACCAGTTCCTGGTAGAACTTCAGAGGCAGTAAACACAGAGACTCCCTGCTTTAGTCCGAACTCCTGAAGTATCAGCTTAAGATACCCAAGATCACCTTGAATATTGAAAGGTTCCCCACTTTTTTGCCTTTCAGACATTCCGAAATCAGCGGAAGTTATTTCCAGGGCGTCATCCATGCTAGGATTAAGCATCACATAGAAATATTTACTAATAGTCGAGCTTACTACCATTCCTCCATAGTCAGAAAAATAGGCTGGGAGATCCGTTCCTCCCCCAGCAAAAGAAATTCTGAAAGGTGCTCGGGCTATAAGCATTAAATCTCCAAGTTATTTTTAAGTATTACGATGGAGTGAGCTCTTTTATAGCAGCTGATATAGTTTCTATTTTCTGTTCTTCCAAGTGTGAAGAGGATGGCAAATAAAGGCCGTTATCGGAAAGAAAATCCGATACCGGGAATTCTGACGTAATCCTGTAGCCCCGGGTCTTTAGCACTGGCTGGCGATTCATTCCTACGAACAGGCGTCTAGTCTGTATTTGTTTACTTATTAGATGTTTCTCGAGATCATTTCTGCTGAACCCAGCCTGTTCTGGATCTATGGTAATAGCAGTCATCCAGTAGACATTCTTCGCCCAAGACAGTTCGTCTTGAAAATGAATTCCTGGCACTCCTGCTAAAGAATGACGATACATAGTATTCACCCTGCGACGTCCGGCAATCAGTTTGTCGATTTTACCTAGTTGGGCCCATGCCAGAGCTGCTTGAATATTGGTCATACGATAATTGTATCCCACATCCTCATGAATGAAGTGGCGTGGGCCAGCTAACGGAAAACATTGGTTTCGATAGTAACGACATTTGTTCGCCAAGTCTTCAGAGTTAGTAACGATCAATCCCCCTTCTCCACTAGTTATAATCTTGTTCGCAAATAGACTGAAAGTCGCTATGGTTCCCAATGAACCAGCTCGCCGACCTTTATATTCCGCACCATGTGCTTGTGCCGCGTCCTCAATGATCGGCAGACCGTGTTTTTCTGCTATATCTGAAATGACATCCATGTCACAAGGATGGCCATATAGGTGGACTACCATTATTGCTTTTGTCTTGGAGGTGATCGACTTCTCTATCAAGTCAGGATCGATATTCCAGGTTATTGCTTCAGCTTCTACTGGAACCGGAGTTATCCCTTCGTACATCAGCGCATAGATTCCGTAGATTCCGTTGTGATTAGGTACTATTACTTCATCTCCAGCAGACAACTCCAAGGCTCTAATGGCCAAATGGATCGCTACTGTGCCATTACAAACCGAGACTCCGTGTTTGGTATGACTATATTTTGCAAAATCAGCCTCAAGCTTATCATTGTATTTTCCACCAGAAGATACCCATCCGCTATCAAATGCATCTATAAGTGCCTGTCTCTCCTCAGATCCATATGTTGGCTCACAAACTGGTATAAATTCACTCACGTCCCTTCACTCCTCATTATGGACTTCTCCGACCTCAACTTGTCTTCCGCCTAGATCTTAGTTCTTCTCCATCTCAAGATCATTTTCCACCATCATCCTAACAAGATCAGAGAAACTAACTTTAGGGTTAAATCCCAATACTTTTTTCGCTTTTGCAGAATTTCCAACTAGCGTACTCGTCGGGGTAACTCTATAAAATTCCTGTGAGCTTTTAACATAGTCTTTTGGGTCTAACCCTACGGTGGCAAAAGCTACATCTACGAAATCCTGCACCGAGTGTGCCTCCCCCGTAGCAATTACATAGTCATCGGGCTCGTCCTGCTGTAGGGCCAACCATTCCGCTTCTACATAATCTCCTGAAAAACCCCAATCTATCTTCGCCGATGTGTCTCCCAGGACCAGCTCACTCTGTTTTCCAACGGAAATCCTAGCAACCGATTGAGAAATCTTTCTAGTCACATAATCTGCGGGACGACGTGGGGATTCATGATTGAATAAAATCACATTAGAAGCATGCATACCGTAGGCTTGCCTATAGTATCTAGTCATGTAGTAGGCAAACGTTTTGGCGACAGCGTAGGGGCTCTGCGGATTGAAACGAGTTGATTCATCCTGGGTCTCCGATTCAACTTTCCCAAACATATTGGAAGTACAGGGTTGGAGATATCGAATATTCACGTCGATTTGCCTGATAATTTCCAAGATCCGAGCCACAGCAGCGGCAGTGATATCACTTGAGTATCCCACCATATCGTAGCTCCAACGGACATGGTCCTGATCTGCCTCATTGTAAATCTCATTGGGGCGTATTTCTGCGATTATTCTATAAAGTGAAGTAGGATCAGCTAAATCACCCTGATGTAAAAAAAACTGCTTGTTAAAAACATCTTGGTCTGAAATAATATGGGAAATGTTAACAGTATTCCCTGTGGCCGACTTTCTTATCAGACCATGAACTTCGTATCCCTTGGCCAGCAACAAATCGGCCATGTAACTTCCATCTTGTCCCGTGACCCCAAAAATCAATGCTTTCATATGAATTCCTTAACCCTCTTGTACAACAAATTTTTCTGGTAACTCTTTAGCCCAAGTGAAATCAGTACTTTGCCTATCCAAAGAAATAGCTTCTGAGTCTGTTAATCTAGCCTGATAAACTAACGATATAGTATGATATGGTATATCCTTTCCTCTGCAATCCACGGCGAATGTTTCCTCAAAAAATCCAAAAAATTCCAAAGAGGTCAGACCAACCCCCAATTCCTCTCTTCCTTTTCGAAAAGCTCCATCGATTGCTTTCTCTGCATGTAAGAGCCTGCCCCCTGGAACCCACCACTCACCCTTAAGAGGATGGTTAGCTCTCTTCACTAGCAGGAAATTACCTTTTGAATTTTCAATCACTAGATCTACACACACCACTGGAAGTACTTTGGTGATAGAAGCGTACAGAGTCTCTGGTATTCTCATGATCGAAAAGAGTGGCTAGCCATATTTCTTAAGATCCAATGAGGATCTGTTCATATTCCTTAGCTATTAAATCCCAATCGAATCTTTTGGCGTTTTCGATCACTGCCAGTCGCATCTTTTGTAGGATTTTCTTATCAGAAAGAACTGAGTACAAACCATCCGCCAATGCTTCTGGCGTAACTGGATCTATCCAGAGTCCTGTCGTTCCGTGAACTATAAGATCGGGATCCATCCCATCAGGACATCTGAATCCTAACACGGGAAGCCCACATCCATAAGCCTCATAGAGAGTGACATTGCCAGCCCCTCCTCCAATCGTTGGAATCACACACAAAGAACATTCCTTCATAATGGCGTACACTTCTTTGTTATCTGGGATCAGACCGTAAAATGTCACCTGATCAGAAATCTTCAGTTTTTCTGAGAGACCAGTAAGTTTCTTCCTCTCAGGACCGTCGCCTATTAGAGCCAAACTGACTTTCAGTCCATATCTTTCTCTCAAAGAAGCGACAGCTTTCAATAGTAGATTCACACCCTTATGATTTTTTAAACGACCCAGGCAGACTATATCAAATAGTGGCAATTGTAACTCGCTGAGCTCCCCAATTTCTTCTTTGGGAACTCCACTAGGCAGAAAATGGACTCCTTCTTCCTGGCCACTCACTCTCCGTATTCGTTCCTGTTCAACTCTGGAATCAGTCACTAAATCAGCCACATGCACGGTATACCGAAGAAGGATTTTTTCAAGAAGCAATCCTATCCAACCAACTGACTTAGAATACCGAATCCACAAATTATCCCACACTTCAAACCAATCGATAACCAGTGGTTTATTTTTGTGGTGGCAAGCGATAGCAATCGGCAGAAGATGACTCATAGGCCACTGGCTAGCCCAAACAAAGTCATACTGCTTAACTCTCCAAAGGTTCGCCAGAATTCTAAGAAAGAAATGGATCGGTTGAATCTTACTACGTTTCCCTTTCTTATTATAAAATTGAGGACTCTGACCTAGGCCTATATATTTTATGCCATTTTCGACCTTAGTTTTACCACCTTCCCAACTTTGGTAAGACAACAGATCGACTTCCCAGCCGAGCTTGACCAACCTTCTGCCTACTTCGAATTGTCGCCTCTGGGCACCACCTTTCACATAGGGATATGCCACGTCAGCAACCATAAGCAACTTCTTCCCTCTTGTATCTCCCTCACGGTGTGTTTTTTTCATCAAAAATTTTCCTAAACTGATCTTATCTAGTTTCTATAATCTTCTTAACTGCCAGCTTCACTGATTCGAAAGAAGTGGCCGGCGGGCCCCATCCCAACATTTGCAATTTTTGAGTGTCATACTCATACGTGGGAACGTCTCCTTTCCACCCTTGGCTTCCACCCGTGTAAGCAATATCTTGCGTCGCCCCATAGCCTTCTAAAACTAATTTCGCAATATCAGCAACAGTCGTTCGGTCAGATGGACCAATATTAAACAGATTCATCTTCTCGTCAGCATTCTCAAAAATATACAACAGAGCTTCAATCAATTCGTGAACGTACATGTAAGGCTTACTCTGTTTTCCGTCACCGAGCACTTCGAGTTGTGCAGGATTTCCGTCGAGTTTTTCTAAAAGATCGTAGATAATTCCATGAGTGGATCGGTCTCCAACAACATTTGGAAAGCGACATACCCATGCCTGGATATCATAAAGCCCCGAAAACGCAGAGATAAAAGCTTCTGACGCTAACTTGCTAGCACCATACAGTGATTCTGGTAATGCTGGAGAATCCTCTCTCAGCCTCCCCGCCTGCTCTCCAAAAATAGCCCCTGTAGAAGCAAACAAGATCTTCCTGACATTATATTTCTGCATACATTCTAACACATGATAACTCGTCATGAACGTCAGCTGCAGGTCCCTTTCCGTAGATTCTGTTCCAGCTCGGATATCAGAATTAGCTGCAAAGTGGAACACTGCATCAAAAGATTCACGTTCGAATAACCCGTCCAACTTATCCAGCTCTAGTAAATCCAAGTCGTACAATGAAAAATCTGGATGCTCCATTGCATCCTTTAGGTGTTCTCTGCGTCCTAAAATGAAATTATCAACACAGACAACCTGGTTCCCTCGCTCCAACAATTGGTCTACCAGGTGACTACCTATAAATCCAGCTCCTCCTGTTACCAATATCTTCATCTGGACACCATCCTCAATATGCTCCTTTACCAATGATTACTTTCCAGGGTGTGAGTAAAAAAATCTTGAGATCCATCCTCAAAGACCTACCAGCAAGATACAATCTGTCGAACTCTATCCTCTCTTCATAACTCACATTGTTTCTTCCACTTACTTGCCACAGGCCAGTAATTCCAGGCCGAACCGAATGTCGGTGCTGCAAAAAATCCTCACCCGCAATTTCTATATACCTAAACTCTTCTGCTTTAGAAATCGGCCTTGGACCAACCACGGACATTTCTCCACATAGGACATTCCAGAACTGTGGAAATTCATTTATGCTTGTTTTTCTCAGTAGATTTCCAAGTCCAGGAAGGACCCTGGGATCTTCTTTTAATTTGTAGTCCCTTTCCCACTCTAATCTCAATACAGGATTGTCCTGCAATATTTTCTCTATCTTTAAGTGGGCGTCAGCTTCCATCGTTGAAATTTTCCACAATTTAATTTTAGCCCCTTCCATTCCGACAACGGGGACTCCAAAAAAGAAGGGGACACCTGGATAGCTGAGCTTGAAAACAACCCAAATCAACATCAATGGAAGAGCCGAAATTAGCAGGACTACACTGGAAAACATAAGATCAAACAAACGTTTCAAGCTTCTATAGATCAATCCCATACTTGTGCCTGCCTCACTGGTCCCTTGAGCTTTCTGTAATCAGCTCACAAGCTTCTTCAATACTGTCCATAACAAAGTCAGGCTTCTCCTCATAAAGGTCGGCGTCGTGACCATCGTGACCCGTTCGCACTAAAATAGTCTTGCTCACCCCTGCTGCTTGTCCCGCAGCAATATCACACAATCTATCCCCTATTAACCACGAATTCTCCATGTCCAAATTATGTTCTTCTAGCGCCTTTAGTATTAACCCTGGAGCTGGTTTCCGACATTCACACTCTCTCTTGAGCGTTTTATTTTCGCCTGAAAATCCCTTGTCAGGGTGGTGAGGACAAAAATAAATAGCGTCGACAAAAGCTCCATCCAACCCCAAAATCCACTCCAATTGAGCATGGATTTTCGACAATCCTTCTAAAGTCATAAATCCCTTAGCAAGAGCTGGTTGATTTGTAACTACAATAACCAAAAATCCGTTCTGGTTTAGCTTACGAATCGATGTAGACGCTCCAGGTATAAGGCTTAACTGGTCAGTCCTGCTCAGATCTCCAACCTCTTTATTGATTACACCGTCTCTATCCAGGAAACATACTTTTCGTGCAACGCCGCGATTCATTCGACTAATTTTACCAGCCTGAAAGTCCCTTGTCACAGCAGCAAGTCTTTCGCGGGTACCCATATCCTTAACATATTCTGTGGTAAGATAAGCTCGAATTTTTCCACCAGATTTGACTACTCTAGGAAAAATATCTCGTCCGAAATCACTTGGTTCATTTTCGGGGACCATCTCCAAAATGGACGGGTCCAAGACATAGACCGCAGCGTTAACAAGGTTTCGCCGACCAGCAGACTCAGCATGAGGCTTTGCAAAAAATTGTTTAACGAAGGCCTCGTCATCTATTTCAACTAAATCACTATCCAAGGGGTGGTCATTTGGATGAACTACCAGGGTGGCTAAACTCTCTCGGGATTTATGAAACTCTACGAGATGGGTCAGATCAATGTCTACCATCAGATCAGAGTAAATGACTAGAAAAGGATCTTTATGACATTTGGCAAATGCCTTGACAGCCCCAGCTGTTCCAAGAGGAGGGTCCTCTTTAACTATCTCTAGATCAACTCCAAACTCTGCTCCATCTCCAAAATATTCTTCTATTCTCTCTGCCTTATAGCTAGCCAACACTGTGACTTGATAGAATTGATGAGATTTTAGTAGCCTGATCTGATGTTCCAACACGGGTATGCCTCCTACTTCGACCATGGGCTTAGGTATATCACTCTTCCCTAGCCTAGTACCTTTTCCTCCGGCAAGGAGAACCGCCCTCATAAACGACCTTCAATCCTCATCGTTTTCCCTAATTGGGGTTCACCAGATTACTAATGCTCAGATTCATGAAATATATTTGTCAAAATATGATGCAAAACCACATGGCCAGATTCCACCCAACCATAGTCCCAGGAGGGTAATATTATCGGATGGTCTAACAAGTCTCTACACACACCTCCATCTTTCCCTAGGAATCCCACTGTAGTCATCCCTATGTCTCTAGCTTTCGAAACCGCTCTAACTAGATTAGGAGAGGAGCCACTAACGGAAATGACTAAAAGGCTATCGCCTTCTTCAGCCAATGCTTCTAGTTGCTTTTCAAATACAACGTCAAAAGATTCATCGTTACTCCAAGCGGTTATCAAACCAATGTTCTCGGAAAGCGATATTACTTTTGGCCGCACTCCAGCAGGAGAGA
The DNA here is from genome assembly GCA_028822645.1 of Longimicrobiales bacterium. Lineage (GTDB taxonomy): Bacteria > Gemmatimonadota > Gemmatimonadetes > Longimicrobiales > Gaopeijiaceae. Next base: position 42,761 of record JAPKDG010000010.1, read on the forward strand.
TACCCGCTTTCTGAAGATCCAGAGCCAAATGATTTGCTGTAGAAGCACTCCCACCATTTCCAGCCACAAACATGGTACCGTTGGCGTTTCTCACCCTGATAAGATCTTCAGCAGCGCTTGCCATTGATCTTACGTCTATGTCACGAATCAGAGTTGCTGCACCCTCCAGCCAAGAACTTATTCTGTCGTCATAATCCATCAAAACTACTCCTAGGAACAGTCGAACTGTTTTTCTATGTTTGCGGGCCTGCTGAAGTTTTCATGGGGCTGAGACACTGGGTCCATCAATATACCAAGAGGTCAATCCCTCAAGAAGAACTCTGCCATTCTGAAATCCAAGTGAGTGTCAATATCCAAAGCTCGTTCTTTCGGTATAAAAACCGTTCGTACGACACCTTCGAACACTCCATTCTTGGCCATTACAAACTCTGGTTTTACCACATATGCCACCGTAGTCACATCAAACACCACAGGTGAATCCTGACGCCTTATTATTGTTCTTTCAGGACGAATAGCTAAGTGAGCCTGTCCTTTATCATTGATTTTAACCTGATTAAAATAAGGGCTACGATGGGCATCAGTCACAGTAATCACTATATCTGCTTGTCCTTGTTCGTACTCATCCAAACACGCTTCCAAGTCCTCATTGGACCGCAAAGGAGCGGTGGGTGGCATCACCATCAACAAATCCGGGTCACTCCCTTCCACTTCCTTCATATAACTGAGTGCATGCCTCCAGACTCCCCATTCAGGGCTATCATCCCTGGCCAAATCAGGTGGTCTCATAAAGGGGACTTCTGCACCTGCTACCCTTGCGACTTCTGCAATATCGCCACTATCCGTAGAGACAATCACTCGATCAATTCGCTCGATCTCATGAGCCTGCTGGATTGCTCGCGTAATTAAAGGCACTCCATCTAAGACTTTTAGATTCTTGCCTGGCAAGCCCTTAGACCCTCCTCTAGCACAGATCAGGGCTACTCTAGTTATGGGAATTTCTCATTTTACTTGCTTTCTTCGAAGATTAACTTCGTAATTAATTATCAACTTTCTTTTTTTTAGTAAATATAAAATTGTATTCATATGAATACTTTTTTATACTTGGTAACAAATAGTGTAAAAATGAGTCAATTCGTCCAACCAAGGCATACATTTTCCCATTTCCCGGAAAAACAACATGAGCAATTTTCTCGAAAAACATAAATTTACAAGGAATTGATTCAATCACGAACTGACCCTCATAATTTGTGAGATCAGCTTCTTCGATAGGTTTTTCGAAATCATCTCCCCTTCTTTTAAAAATCCAACGTTTTCGCCGTCTGCCCACCCGTCCCTTACCAAATAATTTTTCATAGGTATACTTGAACAATGGGTTAAAAAATGTGGCTTCATCAACAAAAATAGCCGCTCCATCATCTTTTAAAATTCTATCCAATTCTTTCGCATACTTCTCATGGTCCAGATGATGCAGAACTGAGCTTCCCCAAATCACATCAAAGAAATTTGTATCAAAAGATGTTTTAGCTGCATCGCCAACCACCATTGTTCCGCTCAGTAAATTAGCAATGAGCATTTCCTGAGCATTCCTTACTGCATTACTTGAAATATCAATACCATAAACCTGAGCCCCTGCACGAGCCGCCTTTACGACTTCCTTGCCAGTTCCAACGGCTACTATCAAAACCCGCTTGCCTTTCAAGTTTATATTTTGATTAGCTAAGTCTAAATCACCTTCAACCTCTTCATTGACATTAAAGGACGCATACTTTTCATCCCAAAATTCTTTAACATCTCTAGGATTATCTGTCATATAACTCTACTCCTCGATTAATTCATCAGGAACAAAATCTCTGGGTGCAATACTTCCCATGATTTCGTTCCAACGCATAGGAGAAATCCCTGTACCTGGCCGTTTAACGGCCAGATTTCTCTGATCAAAGATATCCCCCTTAGCAATAGCACAAGCAGCTACTAAAGATTTTCTAGCAATTTTCCTGTTCTTTTTTTCACTTTCGGTGACCGACTTGATACCATTTCCAATCGCTATCTCTACATTCCTTATCGCTTTTACCATCGCTTTTAATTCTTGTGGTTCAAGGCTGGCCCGGTGATCCGGACCTGAAAGATTGCGATCAAGTGTGAAATGTTTTTCTATCACATGTGCACCCATAGCTACTGCTGCTATGGGAACCTCTATGCCTATACTGTGGTCGGAATAACCCACTTTTACTCCAAATGCCTGCCTGATAGACTCCATAGCTCGTAAATTGACGTCGATCATCGGTGTTGGATACTCAGTGTTACAATGAAGGACAGTGATCTGTTCGAGCTCCATTCCACCATCTTGCAATACGCTCAGGGCTGTTCCAATTTCCTCAAGCTCGCTCATCCCAGTAGAAAGAATGACTGACTTGGCTCGCTTAGATATGTGCTCCAGATAAGGGAAGTTAGTAATTTCCCCAGATGGAATTTTCATGCAATCCAAGCCTAAGTCCAGCAAAAAATCAATGCTTTCTAAATCAAAACCTGAAGAGAAAAATTGAATACCATGTTCCTCACAGCACTCCATCAGGACATGGTGGTCTGCTGTTGACAATTCTAACTTGGAAATCATCTCGAACTGTGATTCGTCCGCGTCAGTCGTCCGAGTTTGATAATCTGCTTTCTTAGCGTTTCGAGTAACTACATTCCGGGATTTATAGGTTTGGAACTTGACTAGGTCGGCACCCGCTTCTGCCGCAACCTTCACTAGATTGCGGGCCATACCCAGATCGCCGTTGTGATTCACTCCGGCTTCAGCAATGACGAGAGTACTCATGTTAGCTCAATTCCATCTTATCAAATATTGTATATGTCAGGCTTATAAAGTTTTAAATTATCATCCGTACTAAACCAATCTATCGTTTTTCTTAAGCCTCTGGCAAACCCATCCAAGCCTCCATACCTAGGTTGCCATCCAAGCAGTTCTTGTGCTTTATCAGTTGAAGCCAGCAACCTTTCTACTTCACTGTCTTCCGGACGAAGTCGTTCTTCTTCTGTCATAATTTCTATTTCCTGCCCCATCGCTTCGGCTATAAGTTGGGCCGTTCTACCTATAGATATGTCAAAGCCACTCCCAACATTGATCACTTCCCCAATCCCCTTGTCAGAATCTAATTGTGCCATAAAACCAGCTACGGTATCTGACACGAAACTGAAGTCTCGAGTAGGTCTCGTACTACCCAGCTTGATCGTTCTCTGTCCATTCGCGATCTGAGTTATAATGGTTGGGATAACCGCCCTCGCTGACTGCCTAGGTCCGTAGGTGTTGAAGGGACGAAGAACCGCAACTGGCGTTTCAAAAGATTTATAAAATGACATCGCTATCTGGTCAGCTCCTATTTTACTGGCCGAGTAAGGTGACTGGCCCTGCAGCGGATGGCTTTCCGTCATCGGCACTGTTTGTGCGGTACCGTAGACTTCACTCGTTGATGTGTGTACCACCTTAGACACACCCAGGTCACGAGCGGCTTGTACAATATTGAGGGTGCCCTTGATGTTAGTATCCACATAAGTGTCAGGAGAATGGTAAGAATATGGAATAGCTATAAGAGCTGCCAGATGAAGTACTGCGTCACAATTTTTCATCGCAGTCCTGACCCCGTTAGGATCTCTCACATCTCCAGCCCAAACTTCAAATCCCCCCTTAACTTCTGGAATACAGTGGTCCAGCCACCCCCAGGTGCCAAATGAGTTGTAAAGCACAAAAGCGGTTGTTTCGTGGCCCGCTCGTACTAGCGCCTCTGTAAGATGAGAACCAATAAATCCGTCCGCACCTGTGACAAGGACTTTCATAATCACTCCATAGATTTTTTGGACATTGTAATTGTAGCTGACACAGTAGAAGTCACTGACCTGCTCTTACGGATCACATACTCGACTTTAATAATGCTTTCACCTTAGCATCCCACCCTTATCTTCATATAAAGAATTCAATTCCTGAAGCATCTCGAAGCACTGTTCGCTTGCCAGGCTCTTAATGACATTGAGCTTCTCAGACCTCTTCCCTTTGGGATGATCATTTGGAAGATTTTCCCTGGCCAATATAGCTGTGATTATCGGAAGGACTTCCCTGTCCAAAAATCTAGCCATCGATTCAACTTCTTTCAAAGGCTGGGTTACAATATCCTCATAAGAAATAAATAAGATTTTACTCCTGTTGAGCTTGGTCAAGCTATTGAGCTTCGTCTTACTCATCTCATAGACTTGGGATTGAGCTAATATGATCTTGTCCATCTCATTGGAGTTTTCCCACTGTTCATAAATCTTATAAACAAACCAAGGGATAGGCCCTTCAGTCCCCTCAAACGACATGGAGAAATCAATCGGATCAACTCCCCAACGCCTACCCCACCCCTTCCGATACCATGAATACACTAGATCTACAGGGTTTCTCTCTACGTTGATCACCTTAAGATCAGGATAAGTCTCAAAATACACATCAATATTCGGCAAGGTTTCGTGAACGATATAGGTAAAATATCGTTCTCTTTTCTTAACCTCATCAGTGATCCTTTGACCATCATCATCCAAAGTTCTACGCAAATACTCTTTAAAATGAGGAGATCGATAGATTGATGATTTATCTCCTATCCTGGAATTCAAATTCCTTCCAACCATCAGATCATATGCACTATTGTCGACCTGGCACTGCAAGATCGCTCCCGAGACTTCTTTCTCAATTACACCCATTCGAACCATATAGGCTAAATGTTCAAAGAGTCCAAAATACTGGACGTGCTCAACGTTCTTACAGCCGGCCAGCAGGTCCGCTAAAAGAAATTTTCCCGCCCTAGTAATTCCATCTACCAGTAACAGATCATCTACTAGTTTTTCTCTCTGAAAAATCTTCATGTCGTAACCCTGATCACTTTTTCTGACCCTGTTCTTGAGTCCGTATGAAAATCTTGTAACAAGACAGTCCTTATCCCTTCTGAAAGATGGATTTTCGCTTCATATCCAAATTTTTCATTAGCTTTATTACAAGATACTCTATAACGTATTGTTGGTTCACGCGGCGCAACTCCTGGTTTGATAGTCACCCTGCCCGTACCAACATTTACAACGCAAGCATTAGCGATTTCCTCTATACTCACTTCGCTCGGACCCGCCAAGTTAAAAACCCCCGACACGCCACTCTCGATCGCGTCGAGACTGGCCCTAGCTACATCACTCGAATGAATCAGATTGATTTTATCATTTACCGGAGGTTGAAGTAAGATCTCTTCCCCATCCAATGATTTACGTAAAAATTTTGGAATCATTTTTTCTTCAGACAATCCTGGTCCGTAAATCGAAGTCGGGCGCAACACAATCAAGTCTAATCCTTTCTCTTCAAGGGAAAACAGGACCTGTTCCGCCAGAAATTTTGTCGAACCATAAAATCCACCCAAACCTGTGCTATTTACTGGCGATGTTTCCACCATCCTGTCCTGTCCTGAGTCCTCGTAGACAACGGCACCTGAGACATAAACTAGCGGTACCTCTCGGTCTATTGCCCATTCTCCAAGTGCCAAGCAAGATCTAACGTTGGCGTCGAACAGTTGTTTGTTACTTAACTCTGGACCTGAACCAGGAACGCTTGCTCCAGCATGGATCACAGCATCGACACCACTAAAAATATTGTCTATCCCGTTGGGGGTTTTCCATTCAATCAAATCCCATGGAGACCAGTGCAATGAAGGATGGTTCACCTCAGGAGTTTTCCTTGAAGACAAGCGACCGGTCATACCACGGGCCAGCACCTCACGGATGATAGCTCCTCCCACCATCCCAGAAGCTCCCGATAGTCCGACCTTACTCAAAACCACTGGAGTTTAGTCCCCTTAGTAGGCAAAGTCGAAATAGTATCAACGGAACGGTCATCGAGAAAAACTTCCTCTAGATATCTGAAAGAGATTCCCGTCCGATGACGAACTTCACTCAGAGATTCACCCAAGTAATAATTTCTCACTGTCATTTCAGGTTCATTGAACCCAAAATAGCTTCGAACAGCTGTAGTACCAGAAAACCTAGCGTTGAACTCAAAAGGTATGGGACCCTCATCTCCCAACATCAATTGGATATTTAACGTGCCCATAGATGGTAACAAAGTTCCGATGCTGTTAAGAAGTGGATAGAATTCCTCGAAATGTCCCACCTCTACTACCCAAGAATTTCCACCTTTTAGCGTGCGCCTTGCGGTGAACGGACCTAATACTTTTCCATCACTAGTTTTAAATATGCTACAGGTGTACTCGGCGTTCAGTTCGTCGCTGGGCATGTTGATTAGTCGCTGCATCATTGGTTTAGGCACAGAATTAAATGCTTGGACTAACTGGTCTAGGCCTTCTATAATGTGCACATGTCTGTTGGAAGTCCCAACCCTAGTCTTGAAGACAAGAGGAAACCCCCAGTCTCTAGCTTTATCAATTGATTCATCCAGATTCCTCGGAACAAAAGCTTCCGCGTATGGCAGTCCGTTTTCTCTGAGGAATTCAGTTGTAAGCCATTTGTCATTTGAAATCTCTACTGTTTCCAAGCTCGAGGCCACTATCAAAACACCTGTGTCTGCTTCAATACGATCTTTGTGACGAGAAAAGAACTCTAATTCGAACTCTGATCCGATCATCAATATGTCGATCTTTTTTTTTGCTATCAAATCGGATATATGCTGCCTGGCCCCACTTTCCTCCACTTTGGGAATTAGAAAACTTTCTGAAGTACGGTACAGCCCAGCGTTAAATGGTGATATATCAGCACTTAGGACAGTGAGGTCTAGAGAACTAGCATGGAGTGACTTTATCACGCCCTGTCCCACACCACTCCCAGCTCCAGTGACTAAGATTCTGATGGATTCCAGGGTGCCTCCTCTCCTTTTAAAACACGAACAATCTGACCTACGCTGGTCAAGTCATGAGCATTGGAACCCAAAGAAATCATTGCCCCATCCTCCAAACACCACTTTATCCATAGCCAAGGATTTGGGTGATAGCGAGAGTTGATCTCTATCGCCTTTCCATTTCTTGATGCTTGGTTGATTACCTGACGGACTCTTTCCTCATCAGGCTGCACATCAAATCGCCTATAACTCATTCCAAACGGGTGTCCCAAGATATCAAGATCGGGATTCTCAAGTGCCGCCATAGACAAACGATATTCAGTTTCAATCGCTTCTGTTGGATCAACCTCTCCAAACCCTCTGACCTGACCTTTTTCCCCTGGAAAACGATGGACACTTCCCATAACCAAGTCACAAACGGACAGCATCTCATTCGTAGCATCCAGGGTTCCATCCCAATCTTCCACTTTCGTTTCCAGGCCGACGAAAGGCACGCAAGGATCAGATGGAAGACTTTTCACTTCATCTACATACTCAAAAAACCAATCTTCCGACGACTTACGTCCGTGCTCAGAATATAGGATGGCTTCCAGTCCAACTGAAACCGATTGCTGATACATTTCCTTCACTGTATTAGCTCCGTCCGTCCAGCTAGTATGGAGGTGGAAATCAAAGGAGGGACTCGAACCAATTTCTTCAGAATAACATGAATCCTGGAGATAAGCTCGATGCTGGCTATTCATAGAATCTTCAGATGACTGGGTATTTCATGACCCACGACCCATTTTCTTTCTCCCACACATTCGATTTTTCCCGATAAAAATCCATCACAGCCCAAAAATATTCTTCCTTGACATCCATATATTGCAGAAACCATTTAAAGTGACGACGGGGAAACTCTCCATCATATCGATTGACTAGTGCGACCCCTTCTTCACGGGTAATGTGGTGTCTCCTTATATCCGTTTGAGCATCTCTAGAACATCTGCACATACCAAATTTCATATAGGCCAGATACCAGTGGAAACCATCCGCTTTGTCATCCAAGCTTACATGTTTAGTATACGTCCCTTCCGAATGACCCTCTGGGTTCGTCTGAAGCCCTGTATTCTTGACCGCATAATAGAAATTTTCTTGTGGGGTCCATCTGTGATAGTAGGAGTACCAATGCATTTCTAAATCTCTCTCACTGATTTCTTCAGGCGGTGGAGGACGGTACAAATTCATAGCAGGAGAAACTGATTCCTCTTTAGAAAGGATGCCTCGCTCAAGACCTACTCGAATAAGGTCGGTCACGCCTGAACCCTTGTAATACTCATACTCCCACTCTTCAGGAGTCTCCATTGGGCGATTCATGTATTTCTCTGAACCTCCGTATTCAAGCTCTCCATTCTCTCCGTAAAAAATCAGTTTTATATCAAATTTATTGGCGATATGAAAGGCCCAAGCCTTCTGACCGTAGGCGAAAGGCTCCCAAGCGTCACCTTTCAGCTCAAAAGATAGTCGGGTCATCTTTCTGTGAATCAAACCGTCGGGTTGTCCAAGAATGTTGGTGAAACCACTGTTTACAAATGCTTCAAGGTTCTTCCATCCAATATCCGTATACTCAAAAGGTGACCACGTGACGCACAACGGATGCATACCATATCGAACTTTCAATTGATGGGCTACATACGCGCTATCCTTACCCCCACTTCCTGGGACGATACAGTCAAACTCTCCATCTGAACGTCGGAATCTGTCGCACAGATCTGCAAGCTCTTTAGCTCTTGTATCCCAATCAACGACCTGATCTTTCTTCAAAGCCCACTGACAAGCGGAACAAATGCCTTCCTCATTGAAACGTGTCCGAGGCCGCTGATTGGATACGACACAGTTCTTACAATACACTACATCCTTAGGCAATTCATCAAACTGTTTGTCTAATGACAACTCGAACATTATATATTCCCCTAACTCACCGTATTTAGTGATTGATAAAAGATTTCAGAATTCCTAAGCCGACCTTCCCACTTCGTTCTGGATGAAACTGACAACCCACAAGATTATCCTTCATCAGAACCGAACAAAAAGTGTCTCTACCATAATTGGTCTCGGCGAGTACACAGCCTGCATCCTCTGGGATTACATAGTATGAATGCAAAAAATAAACGTAAGCAGTATCCTCAGTATCCAAAGATTCCAAGACTGAATTCTTCCAATTGACATCTAAACTTTCGGGCTTGCTGATACTGTTCCAGCCAATCTGAGGGATTTTATAGGGCTCCCCCGTTTGTGCTGGTTCAGTGAACCGGACGACCCTTCCTTCTATGAGATCCAAACCAGGCCAATCTCCATTTTCTTCAGAGGCACTCAGCATCAACTGCATACCCAAACAAATACCCATCATAGGACGTCCCGAATCAGCAAACTCTCGCACAACTTCATCTATCCCATTCTCTTTCAATGCCGTTATCCCGGCCTCGTACGATCCAACCCCCGGAAGTAACAATCTTTCAGAGTTAACTATCTCTTCAGGGTTATTAGAAATCCTTACGTCCGAACCCAAAGACTGGAATGCTTTCTGAATATTAAAGAGGTTTCCTACCCCATAATCGACTATAGTCAACATATTAGTTCATTTGTCTCCAAAATAGTTATTTTCTTATGTGATCCGAGTTTCAACACCATTATTATTGAGGAATCCCTTTATTTCAGACATCGAACAAGGCTCTACCATCAATCCATCCTCACCCCCATACCCTTCATTCAAGAATTCGATATTCCCTGAATCAATCTGTGCGCCCATTCGAAGATCTGCAGAGCTATAGGACATAGTGGGCTGGTTAACAGGTCGACAGTAGTGGTAATGAAAGATGGACGCGGCGGCGACTGCATCGGCCTTACCTTCAATCACTACCTCTTTGAAATGCTCTGGCTTGCCTGCACCACCACAGGCTATGACTGGGACCGAAACTGAACTAGATACAGCCTCAACAATCTCAACGTCAAACCCATTTCCCATACCTTCATTATTGATTGAAGTAAGAAGAATCTCACCAACCCCTAACTCTTCTGCCCTTTTTGCCCACTCAACAGTCTCAAAATTGGAAACCTCACGTCCATAGTCAGTCCATACTTCGCATCTTCCATTTTGCTGCCGGTAACTTTCAATGGATAGGACAATACACTGTGATCCAAAGATCCGAGCTGCTTCACTGAGAAAATTCGGATCAGATACGGCTGCCGTATTTATTGCAACTTTATCGGCTCCAGCTCTCAGCAAGTCGTTTATGTCTTCAATACTTCTGATGCCACCGGCCACAGTAAGAGGAATGGCCATGGTTTCAGAAGTCTTTTGAACAATCTCTTTGAGACTATTTCTCTTGTAGAGACTAGCCACTACATCCTGATAAATAAGCTCATCAGCACCTTCATGGTAATAAATCTCAGAAAATTGTTGAGCTGTGCCCAACACCCTATTACCTTCAAACTGCAGGCCTTTCACGAGATTGGGACCCTTAATATCTAACCTGGATATCACTCGAGTTGGATGACTCATCCAGCCTCCCCTTGAAATCTCCCAAGACAATTTCCTGGGGATTTTATTCAGTGTATGTTTTTTAGTAGTTAACTTACATTTACCTGATAAATAACATTGAGCACTAAATTTTTAAGAAACAGGGTGCTTTTTTAAGAAACAGGGTGCCTGAAGGTAAATAAAGAAGAATAAACAAACAACTATGTGCGTTATCGGTTCGGAACAACTAATGGAATCACGCAAGATGGTTGTTACAAATGCTCAAAAATAAATTGCACTCAGATTTTGATCCTGCTATTTTTGTGTTTGATTTAACTTTCTCGACATAAAATTTCAGATGAGTCTGAAATTGAAACTTGGGAGTTAGATATTTCAGATTTTGTAGCGCTTGATTTTCCTATGAGGCTTACCTGTGTCTAAAAAAAATGAATTAAGCATTGCTAAGATAAAAGACGTAGACGAAATCATGAAATACATCGATCTTGAATGGAAAAAAGACCATATCTTATCTATTAATAAAGATTTCTTTAATTTCCAACACGAAAATGGTGAAAATATTAATTTCATTATTTCTCGAAATGAAGACCAAAAGATTAATGGAATTATAGGGTACATCTTAGCTTCGGATGATTTAAAAGCAGATGCTTGGACAACCACCTGGAAAGTTTCAAGGAATAATGGGGAATCCATGTTGGGCGTACGTATTCTTGAATGCTTGAGGTCAATGGGTCATAGGACAATTATGTCTGTTGGTATAGGTATTGATACGATTGATATTTATGAATACTTAGGGTATTCGACGGGTAAATTGAAGCATTTTTTTATTCCAAATATAGAAGTTAATACTAATAAAATTGGAAGCATACCGAATTGGCTAAAAGAGAAGACGTCATTTGATGACAAAAAAACAAAATATGAAATCTCAAAAATTACTTCAGAAGAACTAAAAAATGGATTTCCATTTGAGTTATACAAATCCAGAATACCTTATAAAGATTGGGATTATTTTAATAAACGCTATTTTTTACATCCGGTTTTCAATTATGAAATTTACGCCATTACTTTAAACGGGGAAATTTTATCAATATTGGTTTTAAGGGAAGTTAATTTTAATTCGTCATCGATTTTGAGGATTGTGGATTACTACGGGGAAGAAATACCTTTCGGATCTTTAAATAATTTCTTCACAAAATTGATGGTTAGGTCACAATCTGAATATATTGATTTATATTGTTATGGCATGAATGAAGATACCATCAAATCATCGGGATTTATTGAAGTTCCAGAAAACTCAGATGAAATAATAATTCCAAATTACTTTGAGCCATTTCTAAAGAAAAATATTCAAATTTATTTTTATATAGACCACTCTTTGGAAGATTCTAGAATAAGGATTTTTAAGGCTGATGGCGATCAAGATAGACCAAATTAAAGGAAATTTAACTGTAGTAATGTATCACTATGTTAGAGAGATTAAAGAATCTCTGTATCCTGGCATCAAAGGCCTAGAATTTGAAAAATTTAAAACTCAATTGGATCATTTACAATCTAAGTATCAGATAATACAAGCAGAAGATGTTATTTCTTCTTGTTTAAATGGAAGTTCAATCCCAGAGAATTCTTGTTTACTTACGTTCGATGATGGCTATAAAGATCATATTAAGTTTGTATTACCAGAGCTAAAATCAAGAAAAATTCAAGGTACTTTTTTCCCTCCTGCTAAAGCAATTCTTGACCGCGAATTGTTAGGTGTTAATGCTATTCATTTTATACTCGAACGATGTAGGAATTATAAGTTATTACTTGAAGAATTATTTGATTTGTGTATTTCTAGAGATATTAAGAAAGAACTTCTTAGTGAATGGAAGATTACCTATGGATCAAATGGAAAGTATGATTCAGAGCCCGAACCTGCCTTAATTAAGCGATTGCTACAGTTTCTTCTTCCCGAAAAGATCCGTGCTGATATTATTTCTATCTTATTCGAGAAATATGTTGGTCAGAAACAGCGTGATTTCGCTGATGATTTATACCTAACAACTGATGATCTGAAAATAATGTTGGCTAATGGAATGTATATTGGTAGCCATGGTTATAAGCATATTTGGCTTGATAGGTGTAGCGTGGATGACCAGAAAGAGGAAATAATAAATTCACTGAAATTTTTAACTCAAATTGGTGCTTCTACTAAAGATTGGATAATGTGTTATCCACACGGCGCTTACAATAATGATACTGTTAAGTTGCTGGATGAGTATAAATGTGGAATTGCCTTTAAAGATTCTGGTGGTGAAACTACTCTTAGTATAGATCGTCGTTATGATTTAGCGAGATACGATACAAATGATTTCCCTCAATAGTTTAAATTTCGATTCTTTTTTTATTGAGAGCTAAATGTAAGGAATTAGTAGTAAGACAACATCAAATTACCACGTGGTTAGACCACCATCGACAATCAGATTCTGTCCAGTCACATAACTAGAAGCATCAGAAGCCAAATAGACTAGCGCTCCCACCATTTCAGAAGCTTCACCCATCCTTCCTAATGGAACCCTTTTCGAGTACAGCGATTGGAATTGTTCATTCTGTCCGCTTTCGACTCCTCCTGGGGTGATTGCGTTAACTCTTATGTTCTCTTTCGCCCAGTAAGTAGCCAAATATTTGGTCAGTCCTATCACAGCAGCTTTCGAAGTAGCATATACTGCAGGAGTGTTGATTTCCACTCCCATATATTCAGATCCCTCATAGATTCTTTG
>JAPKDG010000037.1 GCA_028822645.1 Longimicrobiales bacterium
TCAACTATGGCTTTAGACACCGAATACACAGTCGCTTCTCCAGAGTCAATCCTCGAGAGACTTGACTTGACTAGTGATATAACTTCCAGGTTTTCCCAAATAGATTTGCACATCTGACTGGTCACCTCTTGGCGGATCCTCCTAGTTATCCTTTCCCTCCGAATTGTCTCCAACTGGTTCGACTGTTGCAAGAAATCGTGGTGTTTTTCCAATAGTCCAAAAAGCTCTTGAATACCGTCCCCAACAATTGCAATTGTTTTCACGATTGGCACTTTCCAAAAATCTCCATTGGGATTTTCTTGGTTGTTTTTCAGGCCAAGACTCAAAGACATTTCCAGATCGCCAAGTAAACGATCCGCACCAGGCCGATCAGATTTATTAATAGTAAAAATATCTGCTATCTCCATGAGGCCCGCTTTCATCATCTGAACCCCATCTCCCGATTCTGGAACTAATAGGACGACAACGCTGTCAACCAAGTTGTTGACTTCAAGCTCCGTTTGACCAACTCCGACTGTTTCCACGATTATCTTCGTCAATCCAAAAGCTTCCATTAACTCTATTATGTCCTCAGAATAGCCGGATAATCCCCCTAGAGATCCACGACTGGCGACCGAGCGTATGAAAACTCCTGGGTCGCCTGACAGATCATTCATACGAACCCTGTCTCCCAATAACGCTCCTCCAGAAAAAGGAGAAGTGGGATCCACGGATAGAATTCCTACATGTTCGCCACTGGCCCGGAACGAATGGGCTAGAGCTGACACCAAAGTAGATTTTCCGGATCCAGGAGGTCCAGTTATTCCAATTCGACCTGCAACGGGGCTCTCTCTAGACACTTCTTTGAGAAAATCACCGATAGTCAATTTTTCATCTTCAACCAGAGATATCGCTCTGGATAGCGCTAGCCTTTCCCCTGCCTTAAAACTATCAACTAGATTTTCCAATATACTATCCATGATTCTTTCCAGATAATATTTTCGATAATAATTTGCGTCTTTGAACCCAATTCCACTCGGTCTACCAACAAGACTGATGCCTTATACATCGTTGAGGCTAGAGCATCAAGGTAGCTATTCCTAGCAAAAGCAGGAAACCCGTCAAGTCGGTCAAAGCGGTCAGGAAAACAGTGGATGCTACAGCTGGATCATACCCTTGTTTCTCTAAAAATGTTGGAATAAAAGAACCAGCGAACCCAGCCATAGCTATATTGCCCCACATAGCCAACAAAACCACCCATCCTAAGCGCACACTGATCCCCATATTGACAGCCAAAACAGTGGCTACCACGGAAACCACAACGGCAATAGCTGCACCATTCACAACTGCTACCAAAAGTTCCTTACGAACCCTGGATACTGTTTGTTCTAGCGGTCCGGATCCGGTTGCTAAGCCCCTAACTGTAACTGCCAGAGCTTGTTGCCCCGCATTCCCTCCTAATCCAGCCACTACCGGCATCACTACAGCCAACAATGTTGCCGATGCAATCTCATCTCTAAAACACCAAACAACAGCAGCGGCCAAGCTAGCAGTCATCGTGTTGAGAAAAAGCCAAGGAAGCCTCGCTCGAACAGCATCCAACGAAGTTCCCTTTATATCTTCATCATCGGACAATCCCGAGAAGAGAAAGAGATCCTCAGTCGTTTCCGACTCTATTACATCTATTACATCGTCGAATGTAATTCGTCCCAAAAGAACTCCATCACTAGTCACCACCGGTATAGATACTAGATTGTATCGAGAGATTAGGTGGCCAACATCTTCCTGGTCAGAGTCTGGCAAAACTGAGACTACTACCGGCTCCACAAGATTTTTAACCGTTTCTTCTACATCCGCCACGAGTAAATCACCTAAAGAGACAGTTCCCAATAGGCAGTTCTGACTATTGACAACAAAAACAGTATAAAAGCCTCCTACTTCTCTGCCTTTGATTCGAATTATTTCAATAGCTTCTCCTGCTGTAACTGCTCCCAATACTGAAACCAACGAAGTGGTCATGATGCCACCAGCAGTATCCTCCCCATATTTCAGGAGGCCTTTAATCTCAATGGCCTTTTTATTGGACATTTCTGCCAAGATTTTATCTTGGTGATCAGAAGACAATTCCCCAACCAGATCTGCAGCATCGTCGTCAGAAATTTTTCTCAACAAATCAGCGGCTTCTTCAGGATCCAAAGAAGAAAACAATTGAGAACGTGCTTCTCCTTCTTCAATTTCTGCTAACGTCTCTGATGCCAAGTCAGCAGGAAGAGCTCTTAGTAATTTTACTCCTGTTTCACGATCTAAAGCTTCAACAACATCTGCCACATCGGATGGATGGAGGTCTTCCAGAATGGATTCCAGCTCAACCAGATCATTAGCTTCTACCAATCCGGCAAGGCGCACTTTCATTGAAGTGGAGCTTGTTTTTGGTGTGGATTTAATCTGTCCCATGAGCCCCCTTCCCCATCAAAACTAGAAAGAACATGTTTTCCCAATGAATTCTTTCACCAGGTTTTCTTGAAGTAGAAACATCTCACTTCTATATCGGTCATTTGTGTCTGGGTGCTCGTGCCCCAGCACATGTAGAGTACCATGAATAATCAAACGGACAAGTTCCACTTCAACGGGGATTTCTCTTTCTAAAGCTTCTGCCATGGCTTGCTGATAGCCTATATAGATATCGCCAACAATCACTTCGTGGAGGCTATAAAGAGAGAAGGCTATCACATCGGTAGGAGAGTTTACACTCAGGTAAGATAAATTTAATTTTTGTATTTCATCATCCCCGAGTAAAGCTACTGAGATTTCCCCATCACTAATACCCGCTTTACAGCACACGAAGACAACGGCTTTGATTAAAAGCTCTTCCAACTCTATTCCAAGCTCTGTTGCAGATAATTGAACCTTCAAATTCCCTCAAAATCCTTTTTAATATCTTGTAATTCTATCTGTTCTATATCTCGATCTCGGTTTTCTGTCGATGCCGGTGGCACAGGTTGCTTGGGCGCATTAGTGAGGTGTTTACTACTGGGATACTCTATCCGCTTGTGGTAAACGCTGGCTAAAGATTTAGCGAAAACACTCTTCAAAATAGTTATTTCCGACAAGGTCAAGGGGCATCCATCCAATTGTCCAGCTTCCTGTTTTCCCTTAATTATTTCGTCTACAAGATTTTTTAAACGTTCCGGAGTTGGCTCCTGTAAAACACGAGTGGCCGACTCAATCGAATCAGCCATCATAGCAATAGCAGTTTCTTTAGATTTCGGATTAGGTCCAGGATAACTGAAATCTTCTCTCCTCAGTTTTCCTTCGCCTATCTGTTCTTTAGCTTGAGCGAAAAAAATAGAAATCAACTGAGTACCATGATGCTGTAAGATGAAATCCTGTATGATACTTGGCAAATTCGATTCTCGAGCCAGACTAATCCCTTCAGTGACATGTTCTCTGACAATCCCTGCAGACAATCTTGGCTCTAACGAGTCGTGTGGATTTCGCCCTTCTGGTTGGTTTTCTATAAAATATTGAGGCTTAAGGACTTTACCCACGTCATGATAGTACATCCCTATTCTGACCAGGAGTCCATGCGCCCCTATGGAATTTGCAGCCCGTTCTCCAAGGTTTGCAGCGTTGATTGAATGCGCATAAGTTCCTGGAGCTTCCAGCGAAAGACGCCTTAGAAGAGGTCGATTCGGATCTGCCCACTCTAGCAACGTCTGATCAGTGGTGATTCCCGTGAACCATTCGAACATAGTGACACAGCCCATGGCTATAATGGCGCTGAGGAATGCATTAAGAGTAGTCCACATAGTGGAAGTCATAAATTTTCCCAGAGTCTCTTGCTCCAAGAAAGTCAGCGCTAATAGCACAATGGCATATCCAAAAGAGATCACTGCTGCAAAAACCAAAGTCTGCGCTCTGCGTCGAACGACGCGTACACTCATAGCCGCAGCACCCGCACCGACCATCGTCAGGAAAAGTACTTGTGAGGAAGCATAAAAAGGGGATTGAGCGACAGTCAGGAAAGTCATAACAAATCCTAATTGTAATGCAAACCTGGAATCCCAGAGCACTGCGACAGGAAGGATCACGAAAGTTATTGGCAATAGCTCTCTGGGCAATTCATAAGCACCTATAACCCTGGCAATTACAAAATAAATCAGGATCAAACCAGCCAACAATAATAATGAACGCATAGATGCATAAATGGCCGGTCGAGTAAAATACAACAATGCACTAAAGATCCCGACTATTGTCAAACTCATGAGAAAAGCGCCTAAGATCAGGAGTATCTGCAACCCTGGTCTTTCTAGTCTCTCCATTCGTCTGAGTTCATTCTCATATGCCTCTAATCGCTCCAAACTTTCCGATGTAATGGGTTCGTTCGCGCGGACAATCGCTTCTTGTTCAACAACGCTGCCTTTGATCTGGGGAACAGCTTGGCGAGCCTGTTCTCTATCCGCTTCAGTAACTAAGGGGTCGAAGACTAAGGAATACATGGTGTGCCTTATCATCACTAATCTGAGAAATTCTCTCAGCTCTGAACTTTCCTCAGTTATTTTATCAGCCACTTGTGAATGGAAATCCCCTCCTATAAGGATCCCGTTGCTAGAAATTGAGCGGCGATCTTGAATGCCAGGATCTTGGACTAGAACCCTGTCAGCGTTCAATTCTCTCGTCTGACCCACATCCACTATGCCTTGTGTAGCATATTCTCGCGCGCCCATTATCGCATTTGTTCGCAATAGCTCTCGGATCTCGGCATCCAAGATCAAAGAGGCTTGTTCAATACTAGCATTTAGTGATTTTTCCAGAAGGAAATCCCTTATGACACTCGCGTCCTCACCATTAGCTAATGAGTCCAACTGATCAAAAAATTGGTCCAAGCGAAAAGTCATTGTATCAGCAGCTTGGGGACGATAGTTGAACGTCGGAGGAACGCCAGCGGCTGCATCACTCCTGTCTCGCTGAAGTTGTGATGGAGACTTGGGAACCGTGAAAGAGACTTCTGCGATCACAGGATCAGAAAGTACTAATCCTTCGAAGTATAGTCCAACAGTTGGGGGCCCTTTGGGAGGGAAGAGAATTATTATAAATCCCACTAGTGCCAAGACCAATAGGACCCTTAGCCCATGAAATCCCATTCCATGTGATGGAGTCAGAATAGAATCTCTGTCAGAGTTTTCTCTGCGGTTAATAAAGGGTTGGCTCATTGTGATTTTATCGTTGGTCTCGAGTCAATTTTCCCATAAGCACCTACGATGTCTTTCACCAGCTGATGCCTTAGGATATCGGTTTCATCCAGATAAACAAACTCTATTCCATCTATATGTCGGAGTACACTTTCTATTTCAATTAAGCCAGACTGTTCCTGGTTAGGCAAGTCGATCTGGGTTTTATCCCCTGTGATAACTACTTGTGAGTTTAAACCTAGCCGCGTAAGAAACATCTTCATTTGAGCTCTTGTAGAGTTTTGCGCCTCATCGAGTATTACGAAAGCATCGGACAAGGTCCTTCCGCGCATATATGCAAGTGGAGCAATCTCGATGACTCGGTCCTGGAGTGCCCTACGAACTCTTTCAGAGGGCATCATATCCTCTAAAGCATCGTAGAGTGGCCTGAGATAAGGGTCCACTTTCTCTTGCAAGTCACCCGGCAGGAAGCCAAGGCTCTCACCTGCTTCGACAGCTGGGCGAGCCAAAACAATTCGGCGAACTCGCTTCTTATACAAACTATCTATCGCCATAGCAACAGCGAGGTACGTTTTTCCAGTCCCAGCAGGCCCTATACCCACGACGACATCGGTACTGATCATAGACCTTAAATACTTTGCCTGGCCCTTAGATTTAGGCCTTATGATCTTTTTTGACCCCGGCAGTGCTATCCTCAATTCGTTTTCAATCGAATTGATTGGATCGTTTTCATTTGTCGATAACTCTTGAACCAAACGCGGAATGTCTTCAGAGCTAAAGGACTTCCTGAGGCGAGAGAGTTCTATAAGATGTTCCAGAAGTGGAATCGCATCCTCCACCTCACTTAGTTTTCCTGACACAACAACCTGATCGCCCCTCAGGGTAAGTTTGACCTTGAACAAGCTGGATATCCTGTGCAAATTCGAATCATTAACACCCGTAAAAAGTAAAGGGTCTATCCCTTCAGCATCTAGTTTGTGCTTCACAGACTCACCAATCACGGACGTTGTCACCTAGTTCTACTCCATCTTTTGCGATTTAGAAATCTCACTGGACCGGAGCAATCCTAACTCTGAAAGATCTTTATCTTGCAGAGTTATCGGACAGCCCTCTAGTAGTCCCCTAGCAGCTGTAGTCTTGGGAAATGCTATCACATCCCGCAGACTAGTTGCATTCACAAATTCAGCCACTATACGGTCAACCCCCATAGCGATACCCCCATGTGGAGGAGTTCCTGAGGCGAGAGATTTAAGAAGAAAACCGAACTTTGAATCGATTTCTTGATCACTCAAGCCAAGTACGCGAAAGATAGTTCTCTGCACATCAGGGTCATGATTTCGAATACTCCCCGACCCGAACTCCACACCGTTATAAACTAAATCATAAGCCATCCCTCTGACCAATCCCGGATTTTCTTCCATCAGAGCAGCATCCCGTTCGATCGGCATGACGAACGGGTGGTGATTAGCCACAAAATCTCCGTTCGATTGAACACCAAAAATCGGAAAATCAATAACCCAAAGCCAAGCATGAGATTTTTCTTTCCTGATTTCTAATTTGCGGACAACCGATGCCCGCAAGATCGAAAGAGCCACTGAAGTAATCGTATCTGAGCCTGCAGCTACCAAGGCCAGATCTCCTGGCTCCATTCCCATAGCGGCATATGAATGATCCTCCATGTAAGCCGAAAGCGGACCTGAACCTCCTTTCTCGGTGCTTTTGACCCAAAGGAAACCTTTGGATCCTCCTTCTTTTACCTCCTGTTGTAGCTGGTCTAACTGTTTCCTGGATAGTCGAGACCCATCTTTTATTAATAATCCTCGAATCCTGCCTCCTTCCCCTACGGCGGACATCAAAATATTAAAACCGCAATCCCCTAGTATGGAAGTCCAGTCTTCAATTTCAAGTGAATACCTTAGATCTGGACGATCACTGCCAAAACGTTCCATGGCATCGGCAAAAGTGATGACATCAAAAGGGGCCTGTGTTTTAACGTCAGGGAAGTGCCTACTTAATGCCACCATGAGGCCTTCTACCCACTTCATTATGTCCTCTGGGGCTACAAAAGAAGCTTCTATGTCAATTTGGGTGAACTCAGGTTGTCGATCTGCTCTCAAATCTTCATCCCTAAAGCATCGAGCAATCTGAAAATACCGATCAAAACCAGCGGACATACAAAGCTGTTTATAGATTTGAGGACTTTGAGGTAGAGCATAAAATTCACCTTTGTGGATCCGACTGGGAACCAAGTAATCTCGCGCTCCCTCTGGAGTGGGTTTGGTTAAAATAGGGGTCTCTATTTCTATGAAACCTAAAGCATCCATATAATTCCTACACTCAAGAGCCAACCTATGACGAAGATATAGGTTGCTTTGTAATTCCTCTCGCCTGAGATCTAGCACCCTGTGTTGTAGGCGAAGTTCTTCAGATGGCAATTCGTCCTGAGAACTGTGATACACAGGTATAGCAGGAGTTTCCGCTTTGGCTAACCTTTCCAGCCTTACAGCTTTTATCTCAATTTCTCCCGTTGCCATATCCACATTCTTCATGTCATGAGGGCGTAATGATACACAGCCTTCCACTGACACTACATCTTCTGCTCCTAACTTGTGAGCAAGCTGAACTGATTTTTCCTCTGCCCATTCGAGTCCAACCGAAACCTGTAACAAACCACTTCTATCTCTAATATCGAGAAAAACCATGCTGCCAAGGTCCCTGCGGCGATGGACCCATCCCACTAATTTGTGACTTTGTCCCTCATCTTGAGCACACAAGCTCCCTACCATTTGGGTACGGAAACTAGTCTTTTCTATTTCGATACTCTTTAAACCGCTCATTCCACCAACTTGTTCAGTCATCTTTAAAGCCTTTATCCACTACCACGGACCTAGAAAACCATTTTCCAAAAAAATAGAAACCAATTATTAAACCAGTGACATCCGCAAATCCATCTCCCCAGCTCTGAAAACGTCCAGGCACAAAACTTTGATGCCATTCATCAAGATAACCATAAATCGCACCCACAAGGACTAGCAGGGATACTGGAATCTTCGAGCCAGTCCTCCATCTACTCCAAGCAAAAGATGCGCCCAAGACAGAATAAAGGATCACATGGACTAGTTTATCAAGCCCGACAAACGGCAGACCCGTCCGAATTTCTAGTCCACTCAGGAAAAAAAGGAAGCCCATCCATAAAACGGGAGGTGCCCAAGCAAACAATCTATAGGCAATCGCTATAATCATTGGGGATACATGTATGTCAAAGTTACTCGACTAGAGAGAAAAATCTCCCCCATCGGATCTCTCTGATCCAGGGAAAAGGCCGAAAAGAATCCCGGTTATAAGAGAAATAAAGAACAGCCGCCCTTCCCTCAAATCGCCATCTCTCCAAAAGACCCCAATATCGAGAATCTAAGCTAGAATGTCTATTGTCACCTAGCATGAAATAACGACCCGGAGGAATAACCAGAGGTCCCCAGTTGTCACGAGTTGGCCTGTACGACACCTTCTCTACTGAGTCAATCAGGTGGTCCAATTGCCAAGACATCCATGGATGAGTGTCGTCAGTATCCGGGTCCACATGCTTTACATATCCTTCATTCTGCAGTTGGCCGTTTATAGTAAGAACACCTCCTTCCATAGAAATCGTATCTCCAGGCATCCCTATCAAGCGTTTCACCAACTTCAAGTCTGGTTCGTGAGGAGGATCGAAGACTAAAACATCTCCTCTTGAAATAGACGAGTAACCAGGTATCCGTATCTGCGTTCCTGGGATCCTCGTACCCACGGCAGCTCTATTAGCTACTAAGAAATCTCCTACCAGGAGAGTTTGTTCCATAGATCCAGAGGTGATCACAAAAGTCTGCAGAATGAAAGTTCTAATGAAAAAGAAGAGCATTCCAGCAACTATCAGTGACTGCGTCCACTCCTTAATTACATGTCGAGGACCCTCGCGACTTTCCTCTGAGGAGTTGCTGTGCAAATTGGAATGGCTACTAGATCCCTCTCTATAGCGTTGCTTTCTTCTGTTAGATTTTCCCATATGTGTTCCTCTGGAGGAATCAACGATCAACGTAGGTATTTTTTTATATCCCACCAAGGGAGCCCTGCGACACCTCTAATAAAACTCTCCTTTTCGGGATTAGGTGCCCAACTCTTTCCGAGGATTACCGTAACGTCCAGATAAGGATCTGTATCCATCGTATCCTCTCGGACTTTAGCTCCAAGAGCTTCAGCCACAGCATCAGCCAGGTCACGCTGTCCTGAGCGATCTATGACTATAGTGCTATCTTGATCAAAGCTGGAAGCATTTCCATAATTAACCACATCAAAACCTAATTCTCTTAGATAATCTGTTGCCACAGAAGCCATCCCTGGAACACCTCCACCGTTCAGAACTTCTACTCTTACTCGTCCCAATTCGGGATTAGGGAGATTTTGGATAGCTGTATTTTCTATAGGAATTTCCTCCACTAATTCCCATTGATCCACCATTGACCCCAAAAAAATACCTACTACCAATATCATCACAAAAAGTAACAGACTCCTAAGTTTTTCAGACATGCTCTAACCCACCCCTCTCTTGCTCCTAAAATTTCCTCTAAACTACTAGATCGATCGAACTGATCTAGACCCCAGAGTCGATAGCGGCTCGAAGAGCTTTCAAGAAAACGCTCGCGCCTTTGATTCCTTCTTCATTGAGGGTTTGCACAAGGGCACTGCCCACAACCACACCATCTGCAACTTTCCCCACTACAGCAGCTTGCTCAGGAGTTGAAATACCAAACCCAACTGCCACCGGAATCCTTGAAGCTTTCTGAACAGTTTCTATTTCCTTTCCTAATTCTTCCCTCAGCAGCTCGCGAGCTCCCGTTACTCCTGTGCGAGAAATGTAGTAAAGGAAACCTTGTCCATTTTCAGAAATCTGTGAAATGCGTCCGCAATCAGTGGTAGGCGCAACCAGACGGATGAAGTCTACATCTGAGTCCAAAATTCTATTTTCGATCGACGGATCGGATCCTTCGGGAACATCTGTCAGAAGAAGGCCTGCCGCTCCTGCCTCTTTAATTGCTACCAGAAAATTCTCTAGCCCATACTGTAAGATCGGATTCAAATAACTAAATAAAATCACTGGTACTTCTGAATCGGCCTTAAAATCACTTAAAATCCTCACTACTTTTTCAACGGTCACACCGTTTTCCAACGCCAACTGACTAGATTTTTGAATGGTGGGGCCATCTGCCAGAGGGTCACTAAAGGGAATACCAAGTTCTATGATATCTCCACCGGCTGTCTCTAAGACTCCTAAAATATCCAGACTTTCTTCCAGGGATGGCGCGCCACAAGTCACATAAGGAATGAGTACGGATCGACCTTCGATCTTTTTCCGAGCAAAACACTCTGATATAGCAGTCACAGACAAACGCTCTGCACAGATACTCTCACCCTCTCAGAGATCTCTAACATCACACTACTCCCTTTCCAACCGTGAGACCTGAGTCACGTCTTTATCACCTCGGCCACTCAAGCACACTAACAGTGATCCAACTTCTTTGTACTCAGAAGCAACCTTAGCCAAATGGGCTATCGCGTGAGCGCTCTCTAGAGCTGGAATGATTCCTTCATGTTGAGCAAGATCATGAAAACCTTTTAATGCCTCCTCATTTGTAACGGAAACATATTGAGCTCTTCCCGAATCTTTTAAGTACGAATGTTCAGGACCTACCCCAGGGTAGTCTAGCCCTGCTGAAATAGAGTGGGCCGGAGAAATTTGTCCGTCATCATCCTGTAAGAGGTAACTCATCGATCCGTGCAGCACCCCCGGGCGACCTGCTGTAAGTGTAGCGGAATGTTTGCCAGAGCTAATACCTTCTCCTCCAGCTTCAATCCCTATCAATTCTACTCCAACATCATCTCGAAAAGCTTGGAATATACCCATTGCGTTTGAGCCACCCCCTACACAGGCCAATACAGCAGCTGGCAATCTACCACTAGCTTCAAGAATTTGTTTGCGAGCCTCCATCCCAATAATAGTCTGAAAATCACGAACTATTCTAGGAAATGGATCCGGGCCAACTACTGAACCAATGATATAGTGACTTGTATCAACGTTGGTTACCCAATCTCTGATAGCTTCATTCGTAGCATCTTTGAGGGTCTTGGTTCCCGAATTAACTGG
Organism: Longimicrobiales bacterium; assembly: GCA_028822645.1. Lineage (GTDB taxonomy): Bacteria > Gemmatimonadota > Gemmatimonadetes > Longimicrobiales > Gaopeijiaceae. Next base: position 11,350 of record JAPKDG010000037.1, read on the forward strand.
TATCACTTCGGCACCCAAAAGTTTCATGCGATAGACGTTAAGTGCCTGTCTCTCTATATCCAATTCACCCATATAAACAACGCAGTCCAGATTGAATAAGGCACACGCAGTAGCTGTCGCAACTCCATGCTGACCAGCACCTGTTTCAGCTATAATGCGACCTTTGCCCATGCGTCGTGCCAACAGCGCTTGACCTAAAGTATTATTTATCTTATGAGCACCAGTATGATTCAAGTCTTCACGTTTCAAGTAGATCGGTCCAGCCCCAAAACATTCCTCCAATCGCTCTGCTCTATACAAGGGCGAAGGCCTGCCAACATAATCTCTATAAAGTATGTTAAGTTGTTCTTGGAAGCCTGAATCGTTTCTTGTTTCCTTATATGCTGACTCAAGTTCGTCCAAAGCCGAAATCAATGTCTCTGGTACGTACCGTCCTCCAAATGGCCCAAAACGCTGGTCCTCTTGCCCAAGTAAATCGGAATCTTTTTTCATTATTCACTACATCCAATATGACCAATGTTGGATGATCTAGCATTCTCTATAAACGACTCCATCAATCCCAAATCTTTTCTCCCAAGGTCAAGCTCTATTCCAGAGCTGACATCCACTGTGTCAGGCTGGAGACATTTAACTGCATAATTAACATTATCAGGGTTCAAGCCACCCGCCACGACTAGTTCCAAATTTCCAGAGAAGTCATCTCTAAGATTTCCAATCTCCTCCCAGGAAAATTTGGTTCCAGTACCTCCCGGAAAATCGGGATTCCAACTATCCAGTACAATTCCATCCACAATTGGTTCCCATTGATCAAGCGCAGTCAGGACCTCTGCTCTGTCCTTTACTGCGATAGCTTTCCACAGAGCCCAATCACCTCTCATTCTCAATTCTTTAGCATAAATAAGAGTTTCTTCTCCGTGCATCTGTATAACAGAAGCTTTGACGGAGGTAGCCAAATGCTCAGCTGTTTCTATTTCTTCATTCACTAATACAGACACTAGTCGCATCCCTACTGAGGAAGCGATCCCTTCTCCTATAGCCAAAGAAACACTTCTTCCAAATCCCTGCGACAAAACTATTCCACCGTAGTTGGCACCCGTATCTTCAGCTCGAATAGCATCATTGGTGTTCGTCAAGCCACAGATTTTAACTTTGAGATTACTCAACCACTCTGCTCCGCTTATTTTGCCCTGATAAATCCTGCACTGCCTCTCCCGGATTGTCCTGTCGCAATAGGGATTCTCCAACAAGCACTGCATCGACCCCTGCTTGACCTAACATATACACATCCTTCCTGGTGTGAATCCCACTCTCTGAAACGAGAGTCATTCCAAGCGGAACTCTATTTAAAAGAGAGAAAGTTGTTTCCAGGCTCGTATTAAACGTCTTCAAATCTCTGTTGTTAATTCCAAGAAGCTTTGCTCCCGCCCCCACACCTCTGTCCAATTCTGTAGAGTCATGTACTTCAATCAACGCTGTCATTCCAAGGCCTTCAGCCACTTGCCTATAGTCACGAATCTGCTGGTTGTCCAACACACTGGCAATTAAAAGTATAGCGTCCGCTCCAGCTGCGGACGACTCGTATATCTGACTCTCATCTATAATAAAATCTTTCCTTAGAATAGGCAGTTGGACAGACCTTCTGACTTTCCTTAAGTCATCCATAGATCCTCCAAAATAATCCCTATCAGTCAAGATACTGAGAGCGGTGGCGCCAGATGATTCGTAATTCACAGCCAGTTGGACAGGATCCAAATCGGGACGAATCGATCCAGCGCCAGGCGATTTTCTTTTTATTTCAGCGATTATTCCGACTGATTCGCTAAAGGTTAAGTTACCAAGAAAATCCTTAGGTGGAGCAACTCGATCACTTGCGAATTTTAATTCTTTGAACCGAGATCTCAGTATTTTTACCTCTTGAGATTTAGTCTCAATAATTCGGTCCAGTATTGTCATCAATTTTTCCAGCCTTGCACTCTAAGAGGATTCCAGATATTGTTATTTTCGGTTCTTGTTCGGTTTCTTGTCCTACAGAGGTCACCCAAAATGCCCCTGACAAAAAGACAAAAAGAGATCCTCAGTCATATTCAACGCTTTATCGATAAGAATGGATATGCACCTAGCTTTGAAGAGATAGCTAAAGCGTTCGGCTATTCTTCGTTAGCGACTGTCCACGAACATATAAGTAACTTGGAGCGTAAGGGCTATATCCGGAAGGCCTATAATGAGAGTCGGTCTATTGAACTGATTCAAAAAAAAGAAACCCCGGGTGCGGTGGAAATCCCTCTTCTCGGCTTAGTTCCTGCAGGAATCCCCACAGAGGCTATTGAGCAAAAAGAAACAATAACGGTGCCTCATTATATGGTAAGGAGTGAGACGAAAACATTTGCACTAAAGGTGGAAGGACAGTCCATGATCGAAGAACAAATTCTGGACGGGGATTATGTCGTAGTGAATGCCCAAAGTACTTCCCATGACGGACAAACGGTAATAGCACTGATAGGTGGAGATTCTGCAACTGTGAAGAAATTTTACAGAGAAAAAGACGGCAAAATCAGGCTCCAACCTGCAAATCCAGCCATGGAACCGATAATCGAAGAGGCTGAGAATGTACAGATACAAGGGATCGTAGTAGGGGTCATTAGAAATTATTCATAAACCAAACTGACAATTACTCGGACGCCTGCCTTAAACGATCCAATATCCACAGAGCCCTGCCATTCTCTAAGGCTCTATCGGCTACCTTGACTCCGATCTCCAAACTTTCCGTGACCCCGGAAACATAAAGGGCGGCTCCTGCATTCATCACAACAGCATCTCGAGCCCCACCTTTTTCTTGGTTTCTCAGAACACGAAGTACTACCTCTGCATTCTGCTTAGGTTCACCACCCTTGAGTTCTTCTGGTGTACAGATTTCCATACCGAAATCCTTAGGTGAAACCACATACTCTGCTATCCCACCACCCGATAGTTCCGCCACCAAAGTAGATCCCAGGGGACTCAGCTCATCTACACCAGGCTCTCCGTACACCACCATTGCTCGGTCATGACCCAGCTCTTTGAGTGTTTCGACTATGAGTACCACCAAATTTCGGTCCGACACTCCAACCAGTTGTCTTTGAACAGAAGCGGGATTGGTCAGTGGACCCAAAATATTCATCACCGTGGAAAACCCCAACTCTTTCCTGACAGGCCCCACGTACTTCATGGCTGGGTGAAGCAGGGGAGCAAACATAAAAACAATTCCAACTTCTTCTAAAACCTCAGACATCTTCGAAGGACTCAGATCAATTTTTACACCTAGAGCTTCTAGGACATCGGCACTTCCGCTTTTTGATGTAAAGGAGCGATTTCCATGTTTGGCTATACGAGCACCCCCGGCACAGGCTACCAGCGCTGCAGCCGTTGAAATATTGAAAGTTGTAATCTCACCTCCACCCGTTCCGCAGGTATCTATCAAAACCTCTTCACCTTTTGGCACGACGGGGATCATAGCCTTTCGGAGAGCTCGAACTCCTCCAGCAATTTCCGCTGGTATTACACCTTTAACTTTTAGGGCAACTAAGAAAGCTGCCATCTGAGTTGGTAAAGCTGTGCCGTTCATGAAAGTATCAAAGGCCTGTTCTGATTGATTAGCAGTCAAGTGGTTACCTTCTGCTACTAAGCCGATTAAGTCACGAAGATTATTGAGATCCTGAGGCAAATCAGTTTTATGACTCATCCAAAACTCCTTCGATATCTTATGAGTTAACCCAACTCTACATTCTAAGGACGACCCATATAATTCAACCTCTTTTCTTCTGCTTGACAACGCTTGTTCCCTTCCTACCTTCGAAACGTGAAACATATGAATAAATATAATCTTAAGCTGACCCTCCAATATGATGGTGCAGCATTTCATGGTTGGCAGATACAACCGGCAGAAAGAACTGTTCAGGGGGAGCTGGAGGCTACCTTATTTAATCTTACCGGCAAGACATGCCCAGTGATAGGTTCAGGTAGAACGGACAAGGGAGTCCATGCCACTGGCCAAGTAGCAACCGTTTCAATAGAGCCTGCCTGGACTGCTGGTAAACTTCGACGCGCACTCAATGCGCTCCTTCCAGAAGATATCTGGATAAAGAATAGTTCCACAATTCATCCTGAGTTTCATCCACGTTATGACGCCATCTCAAGAACTTATTTATACAATCTTGGTCTTATGGAACAATCCAGATCTCCCTTTAATTACAGATGGTGCTGGCCTCTTAAAGGTGAGCTGAATGAATCCCTGCTGCACAAAGCAACAACTCTTATACTCGGTGAGCATTCGTTCAGATCATTTGCAAAGTCTGGACAACCTGAAAGAGGGTATACCTGCTCTATCCAAGAAGCCTTGTGGTATCCTTGGAGAGACTTGGGTCTATCGCTACACATCACCGGCAACCGATTTCTTCATCATATGGTTCGTTACCTAGTGGGCACCATAACTTCCATAGCTCTGGGGAAAAGGCCTATGAGAGATCTCGAAGTGTTACTAAACGAACCTGATACATCTTTGACAACATCGCCTCCAGCACCGCCCACTGGTCTATTCTTAACTCGGGTAGCCTATCCCAAATACTCTTAGCTATATTGACCTCCTACTAATCGTTAACATTCAACCCTAGAATTGACCTATGAGAATTTTCTTAGATACAGCAGACCCGACAGAGATCCGCAGAGCCGCTGACGCAGGTTTGATCGACGGAGTCACCACAAACCCATCTTTATTAGCTCAGGTTGCCAAAGACAGAGAACCATCTGAGATATTTGCTGAAATTTGTCAAATGGTCGAAGGACCAGTAAGCGCAGAAGTCGTTGCACTGGACGCTGCCGGGATGATCGAACAAGGGGAAAAATTGCACCAAATTGCAGACAACATCGTAATCAAAGTCCCATTGACTGAAGAGGGCTTAGTAGCCTGTAGAGCTCTTACAAAATCAGGCATTCCAGTCAACGTGACATTGTGTTTTTCTCCGACTCAAGCACACTTGGCTGCAAAAGCAGGTGCTACTTTCATCTCACCTTTCATCGGTAGAATTGATGATATATCCGGAGATGGAATGGAGCTAATAGCACAAATCCGCCAGATCTATGACAACTATGGTATCGAAACTGAGATCCTGGCAGCGTCCATCCGACATCCTCAACATATGCTCCAGTCACTCATGATAGGAGCGGACTGCGCTACCATACCGTCAAAGGTTCTTTATCAGTTGCTGCGACACCCATTAACCGACAAAGGCCTCGAAGGTTTTATGAATGATTGGAAATCATTGGGAAGAGATCTTTAGTCTTGAAAAGGACGACTAATTCCAAGATGATTGCCTTGACCACAACCAGAACCGTTCCAAAAATATATATTGGGTCAGTAATTATTCTGACAAATCCCTTTCAAAGGAAGACTGATGGTCGAAACGAATGACTCGCTTTACCAACATCCGCTGACTGAAAGGTATGCCTCGCCGGAGATGCAAAACATCTTCGCTACTAGTCGCCGGTACGGAATTTGGCGTCGTCTCTGGCTAGCTCTAGCTAGTGTACAGGGTGATTTGGGATTATCCATATCCCAAGATGGGTTAAAGGAGATGGAAGAGAATCTTGATAACATAGATCTTACTCGGGCGGCAGAGTATGAGCAGCGGTTTCGGCACGATGTGATGGCTCATGTACACCTTTTCGGAGATGATGCACCTTCCGCTCGCGGTATCATCCACTTGGGAGCGACTAGTGCTTTCATCACTGATAACACAGACCTGATAATACACAAGCAAGGGTTAGACTTAATACGTGACAGACTGGTCCGCTGTATCTCTAAGCTGTCGATCTTTGCAAAGAATTACCGTGATGTCCCTACATTAGGCTTTACCCATTTCCAACCAGCTCAGCCGACAACTGTGGGAAAACGCACTACTCTTTGGATTCAAGATTTTCTTCTGGACCTTGAGGAAATAGAATTCCGTCTGCGTACGATTCGATTTAGAGGGGCCAAGGGTACTACTGGGACCCAGGCATCATTTCTACAATTATTTGATGGAAACCACGAAAAAGTCGAAGCTTTAGATCGAGAAATTTCAAAAAGAATGGGTTTTGAAAAGAGTTACGCCGTCACAGGCCAAACTTATCCTAGGAAAGTCGACGCCCAGATTCTGGGCAGCCTTGCTAATCTAGCAGCCTCCACATCCAAAATGGGATATGACCTTCGCCTACTTGCTAATCTTCAAGAAATTGAAGAGCCATTTGAAAAAGAGCAAATAGGATCCTCCGCGATGCCTTACAAAAAGAACCCTATGAGATCGGAGAGGATCTGTGGAATGTCACGTCACGTGATAACACTATCCCAGAATCCCCTATTCACAGCAGCCACTCAGTGGCTGGAGCGTTCTCTGGACGATTCAGTCAATCGTCGATTGTCCATCCCCGATGCTTTCTTGTCCATGGACGGGATACTCGTTTTGGTCGAAAATGTTGTTTCTGGTCTAAGAGTAAACGAACCTGTAATCCAGAGAAACCTAAAAGAACATCTTCCATTCATGGCTTCGGAAACTATTTTGATGGCTGCTACTGCGAATGGCGGAGACAGGCAGGAACTCCATGA
>JAPKDG010000011.1 GCA_028822645.1 Longimicrobiales bacterium
TAATACAGAGGCTCCCCAAGAAATCGACCCACAGCAGATGGATGGTTTGACAAGCACGAGTGAGTGGACTGGAGTCCCCTTGGCTACACTCCTCCAGGAGGTGGGTGTCCAAGAAGGTGCGAGCTGGTTATTAGCTGAAGGAGGGGACGCTGCACTGATGGCTAGAAGCGTACCCATAGAAAAGGCTTGGGACGACGCCATGATCAGTTACGGCCAGAACGGCGAAGCTATTAGGCCAGAACAGGGATACCCAGCTAGACTCCTCCTGCCAGGCTGGGAAGGAAACGCCTCAGTCAAATGGATTCGACGCATCGAAGTCAAAGATCAACCCACTATGACTCGAGATGAAACTTCCAAATATACTGACCCACTAAAAGACGGAACAGCCAGACAGTTCAGCTTCACCATTGATGCGAAATCAGCTATCACCTTCCCGGCCTACCCTTACACATTAACCGAACCTGGATGGTGGGAGATCCAAGGATTAGCGTGGAGTGGACGAGGACGCATAACCAAGGTTGACATCAGTACAGATGGAGGGGACACTTGGTTGGAATCTGAACTTCACGGCCCCGTGCTATCTAAATGTCATACGCGATTCACACACCCATGGAACTGGGATGGAAAAGAGACAATCCTGATGAGTAGAGCAACTGATGAAACAGGCTATGTACAGCCACTACTGAGTACATTGATAGAAGCCAGAGGAGAAGGCACCTCATACCATTACAACAGCATCAGGCCATGGAAAGTAGAGGAAAATGGAAGAGTTTACTTCGCTCAAGGAGACATCTCGTGACCATGACTTCCCTCAAGAACAGAACCTCTCGAAATCAGAAGGTTTTTAATTATGACATTCCGAGAGTCTTAGTGATGTTTCTACTATTGGGTAGCACTGCCTGTGTAAACGAAAATTCCGGATCGACCGAAGGTCAATCGCAAATTCAGGCCGTCGGCAGCTTTAACCTAGGCACCACAGCCAGTGCCTCTGACATAGCTGCTTGGGACCTAGATATGGATCCTAGTGGATTGGGAGCCCCCATCGGAAGTGGTTCAGTCACTGAAGGAAAAGAAGTTTTTGACCTAAAGTGCGCAACCTGCCACGGACCAGGCGGTGAAGGCACTCCATTAGGGGACCAACTCGTAGGGCGTAACCCGCGTGAGGGATTCCCCTTTGGACAAGTCAGAGGTCAATACCGTCGCACCGTAGGAAATTATTGGCCTTACGCCACAACTCTTTTTGACTATATCATGCGTGCAATGCCCATGAATGCACCAGGGTCACTGACAGCAGATGAAGTCTATGCCGCTTCTGCATACATCTTGTACATGAATGATATTATTGATGCAGATGCAGTGCTGGACAGAGAAAGCTTGCCAAAAGTTGTCATGCCCGCGAGAGACCGATTTGTGATGGATAACCGAACAGGTGGCCCCCAGATACGTTAATAGGGTCTGACCTGATTCAGTGATAGCTAGTTTTAACGAATACCCATAGTACTAGCGTCATAGTACTAGCGTCCTTAAAGTAGTGTTGCAGTCTGAATTTAATTTAATGAATCACCGTTAAAGATCGGCCCCAAATGGAGGTGTTGCATGAAATTCCGTCAAAACAAAACTGGCGTCCTACTAACTTCCATCATTAGCTTGCTCGTCCTGAGTGCCTGTGAGGACAATAGCATGGGACCAGATGCCTATCAGCAAGAAGAACCATTGAACAACAACGAATTTGTGATGGATATGGCTATAATAGCAGCTGATGCAGTCCTGGAGGATATCGATGCGTGGGGTTCTGAGTTCGATTTCAGTATCGGCCTGGGTTTTGAAGTAGCAACTTCTATAAACGGCGAAAAAACCTCCAAGAAATTTCATCCATGTAAACCAGGCCACCACAAAATAGGATGGTCCTGTGCAAGAGAAGTTAGCTTTTTTAATGAAGCAGGTAATAGTCAAACAGATTATAACAAATTAACCACGGCACGAGTCCACGCTATTACAGCTATCAGTGGAGATGTCTCCAGAGAAAGATGGAGCGCATTGGTCAACCGTGAAAAAGATATGACTATCACTGGCTTAGCTGGAGAAAATACCCATAGAACTATTAACGGCAGTGGCACTGTTGAGGTAAATAAAAGCAAACATCTTAACAACGGCACCGTCAGAGAATACGATATGACCGGTTCATTTACGAAAACAGATGTGGTCATGCCTGTCCACGGAACTACTCCTCGCTACCCAATCTCAGGTACGATCACGCGATCTATGCAAGCAACAGTAGTCAACGGCAAGAAGGGTGATCGAAAGAAATCAGTGGAAATGACCATCACTTTTGATGGGGATTCTACAGCTAACATGATCGTTAATGGTAAAGAATTAGAGATTGATCTCACCGCTAAAAAAGGTAAGGACCCACTTCGAAGAAAGAAATCTGAAAAGAAAGGTGGTTGATTAAGTACAAACCAACCTCTGCTGCATTCTCTCACATCTATGAATTGTTAAAACTATTAGGGAGATGCTTTTTCTGTTGCTCCTATCTCCGTCACTAGTATTCCTGCATCTTTTGTACAGAGAGATGAACTGGAGATTGAACCCTCAACAATCACCCGATCTCCTGCACCAAAATCTTCCAAATTACCAGTTAAAGCATACAGGATTCCATCATCCGTCAAAAGTGCGGGTGCTCCACATCCCGGTACATCGTTCATGATTCTGCCTTCTCGTGACACATTGCCATCTGGTCCAAGGACGAAGAATTCACTCGATAAGGCTATAGGCGCAAAATAAAAATCAAAAACTATAAAAACATGTGAGAATGAAGGGTCTGCCCAAGCAGGGATTTCGACATCAATGGTTAATTCTCCTTTTTGTGTCGTCAGGGCTTGTCCAATCTCTTCAAATCCCACTTGTGTGGCCCCTATACCTATCCTTACAGGCGTGATCGCCGGCATTCCTCCGGTCGTCAAGGTCACAGTGGTTCCAGCTCTTCCTATCCCTGGAGAAAAAGAGTCGATACTCCTGGACACGTTATTAAAACTTGACTGTACATCTTGAGCTAAGGCATACTCTGTTCCCTGGAAGAGAGCCACTGCAATCATAAAAACAACCGCAGTCCGTATACCTGTAGCAAGTGTTCCCCACTTCTTTGTGCACATAAAAACTTCTCTCCGATGTCTTATAAGACAAGTCCGTACCGGCCTACTACCTATTCAATATTGTTCCCCCAAATGGATCGGAACCTACATCATACCTATTCTCGATTTCCATACTATTTAAATCTATGATGACGACTTCTCCACCTCTCGGTGTACCTCTATATGAAATCTGTACATATAGTTTTTCGCTGTCTGGAGAAAACAGTGGAAAAGCTGACCCTGGAGTGCCTAGAGGTATCGTGGCTACCACTTCTCTCGCATGTGTATCAATGACATATACATCTTCAGTACCCCCACGAGTGGAGGCCGCAAAACGTCCGTCGGAAGACACATCGATACGTCCAGCCCCTTCTCCTGAAGTTTGTATAACCTCAACAACTTCGTCAGTTTCTATGTCTATGACTGTCACCGAACCATCATAGTCAGAGTGCACCCAAGCTTCACCTTCTGGTGAAAATGCCACACCAACTGGGCCCCCTTCAACAGGAATGATTTTAATAATTTCATCTGTTTCCGTATCTAGTACGACCACCCTATCATCTAAGCGCATAGGATAGTACAGCTTGTCTGTTTGATGATCTATGGCCAGGAAATGTCCTCCTCCTAGCAGGAGATCAATCTTTTTAGAAACCCTCTGTTCTTCGATATCATAAACTACAACACCTGGAATAGCAGCATTCTCAATCCCTATATACAGCTTACTTTCTGCATTATTTAAGGCGACTCCGTGGGGCGAAGCGGAGGATTCTGCGGGCCCATAGAAATAGTCGCTTTCAATCTTGTCTATTTCAGTAAAAGTTTCAGTGTCTAAAATTACAATGTGAGGACCGTTAGGTATGGCGATGAACATCATATCTCCATCAGCTGTTGCCACACCTTCATGAGGCTGATTTTCTGCTGTGAACTGATTGATAATGCCCAGTGTGGGGCTGACCTCATAGACAGTATGATCTGAATGACTCAGAGCAATAACTGAATGCTCTTGAGCCTGACAAGCTGTCAGGGGAAGTAACACCGCGAACCCCATAAGAATAATATTCCGAATCATCTTATTGATTTCTCCTTAGTTAGAAACGAATCTCCCACATTTTTTCAAGAATTCTAAAGCAAAACTCCCATTAGTCCTTAAAATTTCCCAAGATAACAATTTTTGAGAGATCATGGTTTTCTTAACAGGACTGACAATTGTGATTGTTGATTGAACCTAGGCTTTCAAGTAAAGCAATGGCTTCAGGATAAGGTTGGGTACGCTGGTAAGGGCCGTTAGCCATGTCAGCTGTAGTTTGTCCCTCCCGGCTCACTACCATCACATCCGCTCCCTTCTCAACTAAATAGCGGATCATTTCAGTGTCACCTCTCGAGGCAGCATGATGCATAGCAGTATATCCTTGATAATCTCTGGCATCCACATCTAAACCAAGTTCATCAATGAGATACCTCATCGCAGTCATCCACCCACCTGGGACATGTCGATGCGAATTAGCCGCAAATCCCTGTCCGTAGCCCACACCAGAAGCAGCATGAATCGGATAAACACCTGGACCGCCCAGAGGGACCACAGGCAAACCTGACTGGTCAGATTTGGCATCTCCATCCCATGCTGGTCGCCTGCGATCAGGCATCCGCTCCGTAGCTACTTTGGGATCTGACCCATAAGCCATCAGCATTTCCATTGCTTCCAAATCCACGGCGTAAGCCGCTCGCCAAAAAGGAGTGGCCCCTGTCATGTTAACTCCCAATAGACCTCTCCCATAAGCCGTATACCAAAGCCTTTTTTTCAATCTTGCGTTAGGATCAGCTCCATGTTCTAAAAACATTTGCAGCAGATCTAAATATCCTATTTCCTGTTGGAGATGTGCGTTTGGCTGTTGATACTCAGTTTTAGGAATCCATTGCTGATTAATAACTGCATAAAGTGGGGCGCCCCCAGCTTCATTCGCTAGGTTGATGTCGGCTCCGCGGTTCAGTAGCTCAACTGCCAAATCAAAATGTCCATTTATCACCGCTATCAATAAGGGACTTGTCCCCTCAGCACTCACTTGATTCACATCCGCCCCAGCATCCAACAATGCAATGACAGCTGATTGATAACCCTGTCTGGCACCGTGTAAAAGTGCTGTCATACCTCCCACTTTCCCTATTTGCTCTGCACTAGTTAAAGGTCGAGGATCCTCTTCTTCTTCAGTTGACCCTTCTTCTGCACCGGATGCTTCGGATACAACATCATCGCATGCGTATGTGGTCGGACCACCTTGTTCAATCGACAGCAATTTTCCTCTCTGACCATCTGAACAGTCTTCTTCTTGTGCTGGCTCTTCTGACATTTCAGACGGTTCTTTATTTTTCTCTGATATTTCCCGAGCAACCAAATCTATCACATCAGTCTGAAGAGAAAGATCGGCTCCGCTATCCGCCAGAACTTCGATGGCACCTACTCTACCCAATGACGCAGCGAAAATCAGAGGAGTCTGTCCAGATTTTTCCTCTCTTTGATCTATACTGGCTCCGTAGTTCAAAAGCGTTTCAATAGTCTCGACATCACCAGAAGCAGCAGCAAAATGAAGCGGGGTAACACCCCCACTAGAAGTGCGCTGATTCGGATCACTTCCTGCTTCCAGCAAACTTAGAACTACACCAGCATGGCCTTCCCTGCTAGCTAGGTGGAGAGGCGTATAAGCACCCATCCGAGTTGTCGCTTCAGTACTAGCTCCCGCATAAAGCAACATTTCTCCAATGTCTGACTGACCATTAACAGCAGCCCAATGCAAAGCAGTCATTCCATCACCTTGAGCGGCATTAACGTCAGCACCCTGATAAAGCAGGTTCCGTAACATCTCGACATCACTGCGCATAGCTGCATCAGCTACGGGCGACTCAGGAGTACCCGCCCCTGAAAGCACAATTGTCAGAAACAATGTGCCTAATATACTGGAGTAACTTCTATTTCTCATTGTTCCTCCTCCGCTATTTAGCCCCGAGAACCTGAATTGTTCATATCCGCACTTGTAGAGCTCATCGACAATGGAAATGCTCCAGTACTGTCGCCAAAGCTCTCCATGTCCTCATGACCCAAAGAATGTAGCAAACTAAGCATCACGTTGGCCGTAGGAGTGTCATCTGGAGCCTTTAAATGAAGGTTTCCTTCAAGTTTTCCATTAGCATGACCAGCAAACAACAGTGGAATGCGTCTGTGATTATGTACATTCGGATCTCCCATGGGAGATCCGAATAGAACTGCTGTTTTATCCAGTAAATTGTAGTCCCCTTCTTGAGTTCCCTTCAATTTTTCTAACAGATGGGGGAGGAGGCTTACGTGAAATTCATTCAGCCCTGCAAATTCGAGAATTACTTCCTCTTTATTTCCATGATGTGAAGTAGGGTGGAACGGTAAATCAATTCCACTCTCCGGATAGACCCTATTTAGAGCGTCCCTGGACAATTTTAATGAAAAGACCCTAGTCATGTCATTCTGAAACGCTAATGCTTGCAAGTCAAACATTAGTTTTACATGCTCTGAAAAAGAATCTGGCACACCCGCTGGAGCTTCTGGCAATTCCCTCATCTCCCCACTGGAGTTTTGTGTCTCAATCTTCTGGATCCGTCTCTCTAGTTCTCTAACGTTTTCCAGATAACTTTCAAGCCTGACTCTATCTTCTGGTCCTAAAGACCTGGTGATTTCTCCTACTTCACCAGCCACCCAGTCCAAAATACTACTATTAGCTTTTCTTCGTTCGGCTCGAGCCTTCGGAGTTCCACCAGCACCAAAAAGCATATCGAAAGCCACCCTGGGGTCCCTAATCATTGGAAGTGGTTCTGTGGCCGATGACCAGCTTATCGTATCCGTATAAACACAAGCGTAACCATACGAGCAACCTCCAGCTTGATCCACGTTTTCAATACAGAATTGCATAGAAGGAATCGGAGTGTCCTGCCCGAACCTATTGGCAAAAATTTGATCGAGGGACATGCCCACCAGAACATCAGACCCTTCTGTTTGCTTGGGATGCATTTGTGTCAAAAACACAGCGCTCGAGCGAAAGTGGTCACCACCAATTTCAGGTGCGGAAAAAGCGTCTGCATTCCTCATGTCAGTGTTACTAACAATCGTCAAGTAATCTTGAAAAGGTTCTAAAGGCTTTAAGACACTAGGGCTGAGATCAAAATCTCGACCCTCTTTTGCCGGCGACCATAAATTTTGAGTTTCCCCCCATTCAGTGCACCCGGCTGAACCATGAACGATCTCAATGCATATCAATCTAGTTTTGTCGATTTCAGCCGAAATCTTAGCCCAGTTTCTTCCAGCAGGAACCATGGCGTCGAGAAATGGCAAAGCGACGCTAGCTCCTGCCCCACGCAGAAAAGTTCGGCGAGGTAAACGTTTTTGAGTAATGAATTTCATGGTGTCATACTCCCTGAAGGTGTCTATTCCCTATTATTCTCAGCTTCTTCCACAGCGATTTGCGTAGAGGCTTTCATCTGAAATGCATCACTATTAATCACACCCAGAATAAACGAAGACATTCTATAATTGTTTGTCTCAGCATTTTTTGTGATTTTTCTAATCATTGGCTGGTCAAAGTATTCCATCCTACGTCCTGTCGCATAAGCCATAAGGTTATTAGCAAATGTACGGACAAATGGAATCGACCTATTTAGCAGGGCTTTATGCAAGTCAGAAGGATTGGCCAAAGGTGTTCCATCATAGAGCATACCATTCGTATCTAACTCTCTGCCGAATTCTCTAATTCTCCAAGTACCCGTTACATCGAAATTATCCAGTGCCAGCCCTATCGGGTCCATGAATTGGTGACAAGCGTTACATGTGGGATTCACCCTGTGCCTTTCCATCCTCTCCCTAGTGGTCAGAAACTTGCCATCCTCAGCATCTTCAATCTCCGCCAACGCCGGTATGTCCGGAGGTGGAGGTGGAGGTGGTGCATCCAGAATAACTTCCATCACCCATTTTCCCCTCAAGACAGGGGAGGTCCTATTAGCCATTGAAGTCAGCATGAGAACGCTTCCATGTCCTAGTAACCCGCGCCTGGTTTCATCAGGATAGGATACTTTTCGGAAAGCACTGCCAGCCACACCAGGAATTCCATAATGCTGTGCCAAACGCTCATTCAGAAAAGTGTAGTCCGCATTTAACAGCTCTAGGACACTCCTGTCTTCACGCACTAGATTGTAGAAAAACAACTCTGTTTCTCGATGCATAGCCTCTGACAGAGTCATATCAAAATAAGGATAATCGTATACATTCGGAGAAACTTTTTCTAAATCTTGCAGCCGTAACCACTGTGCGGCAAATCGTGTAGCCAGGGCCTCAGAACGAGGGTCCATTAACATTCTTTCTACATGCGATCCAAGTACTTCTTCATTGGCAAGCAACCCGTTGGCGACATCCTCCAGCAAAAGATGGTCTGGCGGCGTCCCCCAAAGGAAGAAAGAAAGTCTAGAAGCAAGCGCTTGTTGATTAATTTTATAAGGCTCCGTCCAATCAACTCCTTCAGGTGCTTCCTCAAATCGGAATACAAAATAAGGACTAGCCAAAACCGCCTGTAAGGCATGTCGAACACCTCTCTCAAACCCTCCTTCTAGAGCTCCTTCTAGATAAAAGCCCATCAGGTCATCCACTTCTGCATCTCTAGCTGGACGCCTGTAGGCTTCTGAAGAAATCCTAGTTACTATATCCCTTGCACACGCTTCTTCTTCATCGAGTGCTGTCGGTCTACACGTGAATATACGTTGCCGACTGGATGTTTCTGAAACGCCAGTCACGCTGTAAGGACCGCTCACCGCCAGATCTCTAAGATGTGGAAGCGTGGTCAACATTTCCTCTGGAAATCCCTCTTGGACCGATCTGCCCAAAGGAGCTCTTAGCTCTTCAACAGGCCCTTCAAATCTCGGGACGAAGGCAGCCGCAATTCTCTTTGGACCTGCCCGAACAAAAATGGGGTCGGTCTCAATTCTGGTACTGGTTGGATCTGCATACTCTGCTTCGGAAAGATCAATGCCCAGAAGAGCCACTCGTTCGCCGTCAAAGGATAGCTCCAGTTGCTCTCCCAGTGCTCTTTTTCCTACACTCTGGAACTGGAACCAAAATGTATATTCACCATCAGCTGGAAAAATATGGTCTGCAGCCACTCCTCCCCTACTTCCAAAAGGCGTCCCCTCTACGTGGACCATTTGAGAAGCGCGTTTTTCAGCACTATAAACAGTTTCGGTTGGAGTGACTTCTCGATCACCTATCGCCAACCGGCTGATTTCACTGGCCGCGGTCAAGTAGGCGTCTAAAAGAGTGGGGGAAAGCATCTGGACGTCAGCTATGTTGTCGAAATTAGCACTCTTAGTATCCAGAGGAAGGTATTCTCCAACATCGATATGAAGGCCCAATAGATCCCTAATCGATTCACCATATTCTGCTCGATTCAGTCTTTGGAAGGTCCGGCCACCTGGATTTGGATTCATAACGGCGTTCTGATCCATTCTTGTTTCCAGCTCTTCTACCAAAGCAAGAAGAGTATCAGGGCTCGGCCTGGGCATGCCCGGTGGAGGCATCATGCCAGCCCTTAATTTTCGAATCATCTTTTCCGCTGTTTCGGGCTTATTCGGAGCATTTTCTACCTCGAATCCAGCCAAAGACAGATTTCCCGTCATCATCGCATCGTTATGACACACCTGACAATACGTCTGAACGACTCCAGTTAGTGTTGCAGCTTCGATTTCAAGACTGTTAGAAGAATGGATTTCACTGAGTTCTGAAGAAACGCTCAATTCCGTAGCCTGTCTACTGGGAAATTCGAACGCAGATTCCGCTGCAATTACTCCTCCAGCGTCTACTGAACGAGCATCAGCAACCTGTCCAACCAGTACTAGGGTTAACCCCAGTACTACAGTTAGAACAGCGGTAACGGATCTTTTCATCTAGAACCCCTATATATTGACCTCTATGTCAACGAATTGTGCGCAGGAAGCCCGCTTCTGCCTATAATTTTCACTTCTTTAACTAAGTCTATGACCAAATAGAAACTATTCTGCTACGAAAGCTAGCATACTCCAGCCATCCTAGCCAGATAACACAACCCCCCACAACCCATCAGAAAAGGGGTTTTTTGATCAGTACGGGAGTAGATAGAGGGCGGTCGCTAAAAACGGGAATAGAAGGATCATCATTGTTATTGCATATCCAAACATGTCCCTAGCCTTGAGACCCGTAATCGCGAGTAAAGGTATCGCCCAGAATGGATTCAATAGATTAGTATGCGCATCTCCTACTGCGTAGGCAGCAATAGTTTGGCCGTGTGGTATTCCAAGTTCAGCACCTGCAAGCAGCATAGGACCTCCAACTATGGCCCACTCACCTCCAGCGGAGGGGACGAAAACATTCAGGACTCCACCTGTCAACCATGCCGTCACAGCAAAGGTTTCTGCAGTGGCAACGGAGAGCAAGCCTTCCGTCATGCTGGCCACTAATCCTGTCCCTGTCATGATGCCGATAATCCCGGCATAGAAAGGGAACTGAAGAATCACTCCAGCACTTCCTTTCACAGCATCATTAAACTCTCTCTCGTATCTAGCAGGACTCAAATACAAGGCCATACCTGTCATAATGAAGCCAAAATTAAAAACGTTCAAATCTAAAGCTCCGAAGCCATCTTGAATGAATGCCCAGAGGAAAAGCCCTAATCCTACCAAGGCCAGAAAACCACCGAGAAGTTTTGAATTGTCCAACCGGTCAGAAAGAGTGAGCCTTGTCTCTTCCTCCTGTACATCGGCTCCGATTTGGTCATCGAGATCCAAATAGCGCTCAATACCTTTGCAGTTCGCGGCTGGCGGAGCAAGTAGGTACATCATCAAAGATGCATAAGCCATTGAAAGAACGGTCAAAAGCAGTGGGTAAGAATGAAAAACCCATTCGGTTGCTGGTATAACTCTGTCGACAATTCCTTGAAGCATAAAAACATTGCCGTCGGTAGCTTGCAACAGGCCTGCTGAGCTTGAAAGACCCCAACCCCAGGTGAGGCTCATCCCCATGTATCCAGCCACAGCCAAAAGTGGGTAATGAACAGCCATGCCTTTTTTTGCGGCCGACTTACCCATTTCTCTTGCTAGGATGGCACCAAAAATGAGTCCTAACCCCCAGGATATCCATCCCACAATCATCGACCCCATCCCCACAAGAACCACAGCCTGTCGGCCATTTCGGGGCAAAGCCACCAATCGTGTGATCCCCGAAAGTACTTTCGGATGGTATGCAACCACGAACCCTGTCACTAGTATGATCACCATTTGCATTGCGAACTGAAGCAGGTTCCAAAATCCGCCATACCAAGCCAGTGCTACTTCAACTGGGGTTGAGCCCTCAGAGAAGTAGGCCGCTAACCCTGCCACATATGTGAGTATTATTGCAAAAACAAATGGGCTTGGCATCCACCTCTCTACTCGATCGGCAATGCCTTCTCCAAACCGTTGAACCCAAGTCAGCTCAGATTCAACATAGCCTCCCTGAGAAGAACCGTTCAGTGATTCAAATGCCATCGGAACCTTTCAAGCCGGGTTTTTGGACGGCAGCCTTTGAACGTTCATTATTGACTGGAAGCTTATTCGGTTCATCCTCTTCCTCGGTAGTTACCCTCCAAGGATCTATCTCTCCTGCCCGTGGGCAAGAATCTCCCGTATCCAAAAAATGGGTGTGAAGACATTCCAAGGTAGATCCCAAGTCTTGCAGTAGTTCCACGGTCTCAGGAAAAGCAACTCTAGTAAAGAAACCTGCCCGACCACCCCGTGCCATATCAGCTGTTGATTGACCTAAACGAGTTATCACAGTGACATCACCACCCTTTGACACTAAGTACTGGATCAGGTCATTATCACCCCTTGATGCTGCATAGTGCATAGGAGTATAGCCCCACGAATCCAAAGTGTTCACATCTATGCCCTGCTCCTCCACTAGATATTTAACAGCTGGTATGAAGTTGCCTGGAACATTTCTGATACTGAAGGATCCCAACCCTGTAAACCCACCCCCCGCAGCCACATGTATCGGATAAGCATTAAAAGCATTCCTTGGAATATACGGCAATCCCGAATCTTCCTGTTGTCTTCCATCCTGTTGCCGACGCTCTCTCATTTCTGGAGCCGGCCATGCAGTTGGGATACTGGGGTCAGCACCATGGCTCGATAGTATCTTCATGGCCTGAACATCCTGAGCATAAGCCGCACGCCAGAAAGGAGTAGCACCCCTGAGGTCCGTTCCAATTTTGGTCAACCCATATTCCCAATACCAAAGATGGGTCTTGAGACTCACATTAGGATCGGCACCTGCATCTAATAAAGCACTCAACACTTCGAGATATTCTGTTTTCTGTCGATCCTGAGCTCTGGGTTGAGGATAATTGGACTTAGGTGCCCATTGTGTTTGAAGAACTGCAAATAGCGGTCCGGATCCATCTGTATTTGCCATCAGATTTGGATCGGCACCCTTTTCAATAAGAAGCATCGCAACGTCAAATTGTCCATTGAGAGTAGCGATGAGTAACGGACTTGTTTCATCTCCATCACTAACCTGATTAACATCTGCACCACCCTTCAGTAGAGCCGTCGCTGCTTCCGAATTTCCTTCCCTAGCGGCATGCAATAGTGCGGTCATTCCGCCTGTAGCTCCTACTAGTGTTTCACGATAAGGGGGCCTCGGAAGTTCCGGTCCTCCAGGATAATCTGAACGATAGCTTACTAAGTCTTCGGATACATATTCCCGATACGCTTCCCCCGATTGCAAAAATTCTCTCTGCGCCCTAATTGCTGCCTGAACTTCATCTACACCAGGTTCATTATCTTTAGCCGCCCTATCCTTACTGACATAGTCACCGCTTGCATCCATAACCCTATCATTACTGATATATTCCGATAACTCTTGTCTTAGAAAACGACTTGCCTGCTGATCGGCTAAGACATGCTGTAGTACATCCACTACAGCAGTCGAAATAGACGGGTCCGCACCCGCTTCTAAAAGTAATTCTACAGATTCAACTCTGTTCTTAGCCGCAGCGAATACTAGAGGTGTCTGGCCAGCCGACCCCTCTTTAGCATTTGGATCAGCACCATAGGTAAGTAGGACCTTCACCGATTCAGCACCACCTACCACTTGGGCTGCCAGATGTAGAGCTGTAGCAACACTGTTGGTAGTCCTTGCGCTTACATCTGCTCCTGCTTCCAAAAGCTTTTTGACAATGGTACTGTTCGCCTGGCTACTAGCCAAATGAAGAGGGGTATAGCTACCGATTCTTGTAGCCGGATTTACCTCGGCACCAGCTTCTAAAAGTAATTCTAAGATCGAAACGTGTCCCAATTGAGCGGCCCAATGCACTGCTGTCATCCCATCCCCTGTCACCCCATTCAAGTCAGAACCATCAGTGATCAGTCTCGCAACAGTTTCAATGTCAGCTGAACGAGTTGCCTCTATCAGATCAGCATCAAAACTAGTTGTCGAACCTAGTAATAAAACCGACAATCCAAACAATCCTAAGAAGCGAATACGGGCAAAAATATCCATCACTTCGCTCCTCCCGTTGATGTCACTCCTCTTGGTACCGTCAAATCTAGACTTCCGGTACTATCGCCGAAGCTTTCCATCTCATGGCCAATACCCTGCATCAGGGCAACAAACGCGTTAGCCATCGGCGTACCTTCTGCGGCACCAATATGCAATCCACCTTCAAGAGCTCCGTTCGCATGTCCCATCAGAAGCAATGGACATCTGCGATGGTTATGTAAATTGGGATCTCCCATAGGAGATCCCCAAACTATTGCTGTTTTATCCAACAAGGATCCATCTCCATCAACCGTATTTTTCATTTTTTCCAGGAAGTATTCGACTGCACCTAAGCGATACGTATTGATCTTATGAAAGTCCATAATATCGTCGGAAACGTTCCCGTGATGAGAAGCTCCATGAATAGACTTGGTTGTTCCACTTTTAGGAAAAGTTCTATTGGACTGATCAAAACCAGTCTTAAAAGTTATTACTCGTGTCATATCCGTCTGTAAAGCCAGGACTTGTAGGTCAAACATAAGTCGCATGTGTTCATCCCACGAATCAGGAATTCCTGACGGAGCTTCCGGCATTTCTCTTTCTTCTCCGCCCAGATTTCGAGCTTCCATCAGTTGGATACGACGTTCAATCTCCCGCACGTGCTGTAGGTACTCGTCCATAGCGAGCCGATCCACAGCTCCTAGCGATGTTCTCAATCTCGCCACTTCGGTAACAATCCAGTCTAACATGCTTTTATCGGTTCTTCTTCTCTCACTTCTATCTTTTTCCGAATCTCCAGCACCAAAGAGTCTTTCAAAAACGGCTCTGGGTTCCCTGATCGCGGGTAAAGGTTGGTTAGGGGATGACCAAGCCAAAGAAGTAGTGTAGGCGCAATGGTAGTTATAGGCACATCCACCACCACGATCTATTTCCTCAACACAGAGCTCAAGAGACGGAAGTACCGTATCTTGGCCAAATCGTTTTGCATGCAGTTGGTCAAGAGACACCCCCAAATACATGTCAGATCCTTGGGTCTGCTTCGGGTGTGCTTGTGTCAAAAACACTGCTGTCGAGCGATCGTGATCACCCCCTATCTCTTCAACGCGATAGGCTTCGGCATTCCGGCAATCAGTTGAGCTTACAATAGTAAGGTGATCCCTATAGGCTTCTAACGGCTTCAGCTGGCTATCGACTCCCAGCGTAAAATCTCGACCTATTTCCTTCGGAGCAAAGAGGTTTCGAGCGGCTCCCCAATCACTTCCTCCTGCACAGCCCATCGATTCTTCTATGCACACAAGTCGAGTTTGCTGCGCCTCCACAGATTTGTCTCTCCATGGTCGTCCCGCGGGGACCATAGCATCCAAGAACGGCAAGGCCACACCTGCACCCATCCGTCCAACAAAGGTTCTGCGTGAAAGATGTTTCCCTGTGATGAATTCCATAACCTTAAGCTCCTTCCTTTAAATCAGTAACCAAACTTGGTACCTGCATCATCTGAAAAGGACCGCTACGCACGACCCCTAGAATGAATGAGGACATCCTGTAATCACTTAGCTCCGCTTCTCTGACAATTTTTCGCACAGTTGGTTGATCAAAATACTCAATTCGTCTCCCCATAGCATAAGCCAACAGATTAGCCGTAAAGCTACGCATGATAGGAATAGGCCGTTTTACTATTGCTTCATTCAAATCCATAGGATTGTTAAGAGATGTGCCATCATAATAGGTACCTGCCGTATCTAGTTCTCGACCGTCTTCCCTAATCCTCCAAGCTCCAGTGACATCAAAATTATCCAAAGCCAAGCCTATCGGATCCATGAACTGGTGACAGGCATTACAGGTGGGGTTGGCCCTATGCCTTTCCAGTCGCTCCCGAGTCGTAAGAAATCTTCCGTCCTCAGTACCTTCAGTCGCTTCCAACGCTGGTATATCTGGTGGTGGTGGTGGTGGTGGAGAACCCAAAATGACCTCCATGACCCACTTGCCCCTCAACACAGGCGAAGTTCTGTTAGACATCGAAGTTAGCATGAGAACACTTCCATGCCCTAGTAAGCCTCGGCGAGTCTCGTCAGTATAAGTAACTCGCTGAAATTCATTTCCTATGACCCCTTCTATTCCGTAGTGATCTGCAAGTCTCTCATTTATGAATGTGTAATCTGCCGAAACCATTTCCAACAAACTTCTGTCTTCTGTGACTAAATTTTCAAAGAACATCTGCGTTTCTCGGACCATATCTTTCTTGAGCTGTCCCGTAAAATCAGGGTACAGATACGGTTCCGGTTCATTTTTTTCAGCTTCCTGCAATCTCAGCCACTGAGAAGCAAAACTGGTTGCCAAATTCTGAGATCTTGGATCCGCAAGCATTCTCAAAATTTGTCTTTCTAAAATGTCTGGATCAGACAATTTTCCTCTGTCAGCCAAGCCTCTCAGTTCATCGTCAGGACCCGACCCCCAAATGAAAAACGATATCCGAGAAGCCAAATCACTCTCATTCAAGAGATAGGATTGTCCAGGCAGGGCATTCTTTGGTTGTTCTTCAAGCCTGAACATAAATGATGGATTGGCGAGAATACTCTGCAAGGCAGTCCTGACACCTACCTCAAACCCAGACTCTAGTGTGGCCCGACTGTAAAAGTCCATTGGCCCAGCAAGATCTTCCTCAGTTACAACCCGCCGATAGCCTTGAGTGGCCACCCTGGAAATAATCTGCCTTGCACATTCGTATTCTTCATCCTTTGTATCTGGATAGCATGAAAAGATTTTTTCTCTACTCACCGTTTTCGATACTGAACCCGGATTAACAGGACCAGTGATCATTAAGTCAGCCAAGTGTGAAAGGGCCGTAATTCCATAGTTAGCCCACTGTTGAGCATCCTCGCCTCCGACAAACGACCAATTAAAGGGACTAAGTCGATCTTCATAAGGCCCTTCTATACCTCTTACGAATGCAGCTGCTACTTGGTGTTGGCCCGCCGATACAAAAATAGGTTTAGTCTGGATTTGTACCGTTTTATCACCATTGTGCTCGAGAGCAAGTTGAGCGACTCCTACCCCATCAATTGAAATGTCCAAATCCTCTCCAGACAAACCTTTCCCAAAGAGAGTCTCTATCGAAATGACATACTCTCCGTCTGTAGGAAAGTCGTGCCTGACTACCATCCCTCCCCTTGTACCAAAGGGAGTGCCCTCGACGTGATCCCATGAGTGCTGCGAGATGTGTATTGGGTTGGTATATTTAGAAGATACTGATACAGCTTCTGGATTGCCTAACGCCAATCGGCTGACTGCTGCTGCTGCCCTTAAATAAGACTCTAAAAGAGTGGCCGACAAACCTTGAGCAGCTGAAAGATTGTTGAAATTCCCCAGGAAAGTATCCTCTGGAAGCCAGCGGCTTGCGTCTACCTCCAAGTCAAAAATTTGTTGCACACTTTTTTCGTATTCTGCCCTAGTCAACCTCTGGAATCTTCGGCTTCCGGGATTGGGATTCATGACGGCTTCCCGGTCCACCCTGGTCTCCAACTCTTCTACTAGGGCTAAAAGCGTATCTGGGCTCGGCCTCGGCATACCTGGTGGAGGCATCATGCCTGCTCGTAATTTTCGAATCATCTTTTCCGCTGTCTCGGGCTTGCTCGGAGCATTTTCTACCTCGAACCCAGCCAAAGAAAGATTTCCCGTCATCATCGCATCATTATGACATGCCTGACAGTACGTCTGGACAACTTCAGTTAATGTAGCAGCTTCGATTTCAAGATTTTTAGGAGAATGAACTTCACTGAGTTCCGAAGAAACACTTATTTCAGTCGCCTGTTTACTGGGAAATACCGACGTAGATTCCGCTACAATCACTCCTCCAGCGTCCACCGAACGAGCATCAGCAACTTGCCCAACCATCACCAGGGCCAACCCCAGTGCAACGGCTAGAACAGCAGTAACGGATCTTTTCATTCAGAACTCCCTTCTTGATTTCTGCGTCAATGGCCTTGGAACATCAAACCACATTTCAGCCCTAACCTCCCAACCCAACAATAGATCCAGTCTGAACCAGGACTATTCCACCCTAAAAGCTAGCATGCTCCCACTATCCTAGCCAGTTAAAGCGATCAGACACGTCCCCTCACTCAAAAAAGGGCTGAAGGCATTGTCAAAAGACTAGCGTACAGATCGATTGCATACCAAAGATTAGCGATCCGTAAATTTTCATCAGGTGCATGTTGGTTGTTATCGTGATTCGCTACGGGAACTATTATCGCTGGTTTTCCCGCGACTTCTATGAACGACCTCAAGGGCAGGGTTCCACCCATACCGGGAGCCACTACCAGTGCACCCTCTCCGAAAGCTTGTTCTGCTGCCAGCCTCGCTGCTGCAACCACGCTTTGTGCAAAGGGGTTTGCCATCGACGTTCGAAACGCAGCTGAACCACCTCCACCAGTCACTTTTGCGATCCTGGGATATTTTAGTCTCAAGGACATGTCCGGATCTTCTGAAACCACATGAAAGCCCATTTTCTCAATGTGAGACACCACTAGGTTTTTCATATGTTCAGGCTCATTGCCTTTCACCAACCGTATACCTAGCGATGCAACAGCGGTATTAGGAATTACGTTGCGAGCTAAGGCCCCCGTATTACCACTGGTTATTCCTCTCACGTTCAAAGCAGGAACCATCAAACGCTCAGGCAGTTTTTCTGGCTGTCCTTCAGTCCAGACCAGGCCCAATTCCTCCTTAAGCTGTTCGTCCCAATCGGGCATGCCCTGCAGGGCAGCAAGCTCTTCTGTTCCGATTGGCTCCGCCGTGTCGTACCAACCATCTATGCGCACTCGACCTCCATCATCCTTCATGGAAGCCAAGAGTGTGGCCAGAATATTACCTGTATCAGGTGCCCAGTTTCCGTAGTGTCCAGAATGGAGATTTCTAGTTGCACCGTATACTGTTACTTCCATACCCATTGAACCTCGAACACCAAAAAGCACCTGGGGTCGTCCACTCGCATGTGCTGGACCATCAAAAAACAGCCAAATATCAACGTCTTCTATTCGGTCGTTCCAGCGTTGCATGTATTCGCCGAGATGTCTCGATCCTGCTTCCTCCTCACCATCGAAGAAAAATACTAGGTTTGAGGTCGGCATCACCCGGGAGTCCCTAAACGACTCTAAAACAGGAATCAAAGCCGCAATAGGAGCCTTGTCATCCCCAGCCGAACGTGCATAAATCCGCCATTCTGGATCTACTTCATCTCCGGGTTCTGGGAACGGACGACGCGTACCACCAGCATCCATAGCGGCAGTATAAAGTGTCGGCTCAAAGGGTGCGTGGGTCCAATTATTAGGATCAACCGCTTGCCCATCATAATGCACATAAATACCTAATGTTCTGGTCGCACCAGGAACTACGATCTTCCCGTAAACAATGGGAGGGACCCCATCAATCCTAAGAAGTTCAGCATTGACGCCGACCTGGATTAATTCATCACGTATATATGAAGCCACTTCTTCAATGTCTTCTAGATTTCTTGCACGATTGGGGTATGAGAGAAATTCCCTGAAATCAGCCAGTATTGTCGCTTCATTATTCTCTCGAAAAGTACGGGCTATCGCCTGTGGTAGTTGAGCATCGATTCTGGAATTCGCTACTAATAATCCCAATGTGAGAGAGATAAAAATGAACTTCAGTCTGCCAGTCATTGATTCTCCTGTCGTTGATTTACTCCGTGGAAATCAATGATTCCCAAGATGCCACTTCTGTTAAAAGGCCAATATTTATGACTTCGCCTCGACGAAACTTGATCCTCAAGCGCCACCCATCAGGACTACCCTGAGTGTAAGGATCGAATTCTGAATCAGCTATCCAAGGTATACTACTCAGAGCTCCCTCTAGTAGCAAAGCATCGTATGGAGTGGCCGGCCCAGTAGCAAATTGGATGGTAATGTGCCTTTCAGAAAACGGGAAATTATCATGCCATCGATTCAAGGCTTTGTTTGTTTCTGCAGTTTCTGCACCCTGATTCAACAAATGCTGTGCATGAAACTGCAATAGTAACTCATTATGCTTGATTTCGGCCGAAAGAGCTTTCTCAAGTAACTCGGAAAACCCTTCTTCGTCAGCTTGCGACAACGCTCGCATTGCCTTGAGGAAATCAGTATCAGGATCTTCAGGGTTTACCCCTATCATCACATCAGTGAACACACTCCCTTCCCCTGTGAGGAAATCCACTGGCTGCTCCCTTGTCTGGGAAATAGAATACTCCCGCAGCCCCACAAAAATCGCGATAGAATAAACAACTACCAAAATACGATAACGGCGAAACCAGGTCACCTACAGACCGACCTGGACCTTTGCATCTCTAACCTTCCAAATAAATGAATCCACATAATAATGCACTAAAGCATAGGCTGAAATCAAAGTCTGAGCAAAAAGCTCATAACCACCGATATAATCCATACCCGCCAAGCCAAACTCAGGGACGGCCTGGTAAGAAATAAAATTCACTACTCCGAAACCAAATTCATCCAGTGGACGGTTTATAAGCATCTGAACCACTATAGCGTAGGCTCCACCTCCAATCAGAAACCACTTCAACCGCCCCTGACCCGACACCCTACTCCAAAGGCCAGGCTGAGAAGTGCCTTGCTCAGATTTTCTTTGAAGGAAAAAATAAACCATAACGATATACTGCAGCCCATGCATCAGTCTGTGTGCGATAGCAAACAACAAAATAGAATTGGTATGCCACGCAGCGAAATACCACAAAAAATAGCTGGCGGCTATAAAAGCATACTTGATCGGATTAAGCGATTCCCCATTTCGCAATGTTTTCCATAAATGCCAGATATAGATCGGTATAAACACAGCGAGTACAACTCTGCTGGACAGTAGCAAAATGTCCACGAACTGAACTGTTAAAGGGATTTCTAGTTTATAGAGTTCCCGGATCCATAAATTCCGAAACATCGGAGCATTAAGGAACATGAAAGAGTACAGAATCCAGTGCAAGGTCAGGTCAAATTTCCCGGTATTCGACATGCCCGTACCGGCCTTGAAGTCATAAATCCTACTAAACCCATGCTGCTGCATGATGCTGTGCTGATGATCCCAAGCCATCACAATGAGTAGCAGGGTGATCGGCGCCCATACCATCCCCGCTGCTGCTAATGCCACGATAATTATCGGTCCTAAGATCAATTGCTCCTTAAACCGACTCCAATCTTCAGGCATGCCGTAGGTTCGAACCCATGTAGCATAGTGGTGTGGGATAGTAATCCACAGGTTTATCGATGCTACCGCTACAAAGGGAAGCCATGCTTGAGCACCCAAGGCGGCCAACACAGCAACAAACGGCAACCCTAAAAACCACACCATGTCCAGCTTGGGATTGATGATATAACCTGTTTTGAACATGCTTAATTTACTCTTGGAATTCACAGTTTTACTGGTAAAAAAGTAGGCGATACACAGAATATAAGACGAACAACAACAGAAAATAAGGCTCCAACTCTTTCGGGCTGTTCCAAAACTAAGTAAAACACAAATCAATATACCTTTGGCCTGGAACTTGCATGTCTTATTTTCTAGAAGTTGCTACGTTAGGTTTATACTCTACTACTGTTACTATAAAGTCGGGAGGCTTTGAAATGGCGATGTTTGATCTGCGAACTGGACTGTTAGTCCCTATCGTTCTTGTTGCTACGCTAGCTACCTGTGATGACCCTATGGGCCCAGCGGAACACAAGGATCCACAAGTCATAGAGACTACCGTTTTTGATAGCGGTCTAGAAATAGCTCTTTCCGATTTTACAAAGACAGACACAGGTCTCTATTACAGGGACATATCAACTGGAGAGGGCGAAGCTACAGTAGCAGCAGATACTGTCAACATCTACTTCGGAGCCTGGTTATCTGACGGTACTTCTTTGGATCCAGGAGAAATTATCTTCGTTCGAGGCACCGAAAGTGTTGCAGCTAAGACACTCCCAAGTGAAGGGGGAGTGATTCCTGGGTTTGATCAAGGCATTGAAGGCATGAAATTGGGAGGGATAAGACAAATCATAGTTCCTCCAAGCCTGGCCTACGGAAACAACTGGGTGGGCAATGTAATCCCACCAGGATCGATTATGGTTTTCAGGGCACACTTGCTTCGCCTCAACGGCGTTATTTACGTTACGCAATGAGGGCAATCCTTGCTGTAATTCCCTGGGAGTGATTAGAATGGCTTCCATCATTGTTAAACGGGAGCCAGTATGTCAGATGAAAGAATACCTAGTGATAATAATCTAAACGAATCAACGGGACTCACGCTCCCTTCCATGAGTCCCAGGAGCCTTCTGTCTCACTTTGGCCCTGGAATCGTACTGATGATGACAGGGATAGGGACTAGTCATCTCATCACCGCCCCAACAGCTGGTGGTCGATTTGAATATGCCCTACTCTGGTGTATACCCGCCTCGTATATCTTTAAATACTATGGGTTTGAAATGGCTTTCCGTTTTACCAATGCTACTGGAAAGAGCCTTATAGACGCTTATGGAACAGCCAAATTCAAGTGGCCAGTTTGGTATATGCTGATTGTAACAATTATTGAATGTGCTCTCGGCCAAGCAGGTAGACTGATCGCCGCCGCCGCCGTGATGTACTATCTTTTTACTGAATCTATGGCACTGCCCATTAACCCTAATTTGGCAACGTACGGACTTGTCCTTGGAGTAATCTCTGTAGCGATTCTATTGAGGGGTAACTACTCAATAGTTGAAAAATTTGCTAAAATACTGGCCGGCCTGCTACTGCTCTCGACACTAACAGTCTACTTCAAAGCTCCCGCTCCACTCTCGGAAATGGGACATTTCTTTCTCTTTGAAACCCCATCGGGATCTTGGTTGATCATTGCTGGATTTTTGGGCTTGCTACCCACAGGAATGGATGTTTCTCTTCAGGCATCGGAATGGGGTAGCGCTAGAAGACTGGGGATGGCAAGAATCCGACCAGAATTAGAAAGGGCCGGTCTGGCTCCAACCTTTGACCCCTTTGGATCACCCAAAGAAGACCTGAGCGTAGACGCCTCCAGAATACCTAGTCACATGCAAGAGTATTGCCGCCGATGGTTTCGTATTGGCCTGTGGGATTTTCGATTCGGTCACGTAGCTTCATTCATAATAGCAACCATCTTTCTTCTCTTGGCTGCTGTTTGGATCTACCCAAGTCCTGTTGAAGGACGTGCCGTAATGGGTGAAATAGCTGGCATCTTCACTCAAAGTGTTGGGCCTTGGATGATGATCGTATTTATGATTGGAGCTTTCGCAGCAACTTTCTCCACTTCGTTCAATTATTTTGATGGGTGGCCTCGGCTTGTTGCAGCTTGTTGCCGAAATCTATTTCCAGCTACGGCCAAGTTAAAAGGGATTGAGAAACATCATCACACTAGTGAAGACTGCTCAAAAAAATGGTATTCCGAATACAATATTTATCGAATAACCATGATATACTCATTGATAGCGGCCGTGATCTTCATCGCACTGATCCCTCGCCCTGTCTACATGGTCCTTATCGCCTCTGCTTTAGCTTTCTTTGTAGCACCGATCATTTTTTACTTAAACCTGTATTACTGTCTGACGGTCATACCAAAAACCGACAAGATCTTTTACCCCAGACCTTTTGAAAGGTACTTCGCCTGGTTCAGCCTGGCCGTCTTCAGCGGAATGATCGTAATACTCTTTTTTGCTCGAGTCTTGAATATTCCACTCTTCGGAGTCTGAGAATACCAACATGATGTCCATTTCCTAGAGGCCATTTATCACTTCACAAGAGAGGGTCATTATGAATAGAAGCACCATCTTCCTGAGTGCTATCCTACTCATTTTTTTTGGCCTAACCCAGTATCCAAGTCCAGCTGATGGCCAAATGCAAACAAAGATTTTCATTTCGGTAGATCTAGAAGGCATTGGAGGGGTTGGCTCGCCCTTAATGGCCAGCAGTGGGGGGAAAGATTATGAAACGGCTAGAGAGTACATGACAGAAGAAGTTAACACTGTAGTTCACACAATATTTGAACGCATGCCGAATGCCGAGATCCTAGTAAATGATTCCCATGGAGACCATCAGAATATCTTACATGGACAACTACACCCTAAAGTCAATTATATCCAGGGCCGCATTAAACCTCTCGGAATGGTGCAAGGTCTCGACTCTTCCTTTGACGCAGTCATTTTTCTTGGTTATCACGCCAAGGCGGGTGACCCCGACGGTTTCTTAGCACACACAGGATCTGGATCAGTTAAGGGCCTGTGGCTGAATGGTATTGAAGTGGGAGAAGGGGGGATGAATGCAGCATTGGCCGGCAGCATAGGGGTTCCCGTGATTTTAGTCGCTGGGGATTCGGCAGCTACCGCAGAATTAGGTCAACTACTTGGTTCGGAAACGGTAACAACAAAGACTGCAGAAACTCCTTCCTCTGCTCGACTCCTACATCCACAGGTGGTCAGAAGCATGTTGATGGATGCCACGAACACTGCTCTTGACCGACTGAAAAACAATGGTTTTGAACCCTTGGACTTAGGCGAGTCCGTAGAAATTAAAATGAGATTTGCCTCGACCACTCATGTCGACATTCTGCAGTCAATTCCTGGAGTCTCTAAGACAGATGGATTCACTATCAGATATCTAGCAGACGATATGGATCAAGCCTACAGGCTGATTCGACTGATGTACAGTTTCATCAGAACCTAGCTTGCTTGGGTATTCTTGAGTTTATCAAGGTTTTTTCTAGAGCGGGAAACCAAGATCGAAACGACGACAACTACCTTTGTAGAAACAAATTACTCACTCAGCCCATTCGACTGCCAACTTCAACCGAATGAGTCGAAATGTACTCTTGAACAGGCATTTTTCCCTCGCCTTCTGGACGAACCCTTTGAATACATATTCCACCATCCCTAGTCGCAACGATTAGGCCTTCCTCACCAGTCGAAACTACTTCTCCTGGGTTCCCTGTCACATCTGGGGTTTTTACACAGTCAAAGATCTTGAAAACTCCGCCTTCGTGGGTAGTCCAAGCACCGGGCTGTGGATTAGCTCCACGAATAAGATTGTAAATTTCTTCCATGGTAGCAGACCAATCGATCTCTACATCCTCTTTCTTACACCAACTCTCGTAAGTAGCCAGCGAGTCGTCTTGTACGACCTTGGGAGCATTCCCATCACGCACCAGATCCACGCTCTCTAACATCGCTTCAACACCCAATGGGAATAGCCTGTTAAAATACAGGCTTCCAAGTGTATCACACTCTTCAATATCCACTTCTTTTTGCAATAGTATTGGACCAGTATCCAAACCGTTGTCAGGCCAAAAAATACTGAGTCCCGTCTTCTTGGAACCCTGGATGATCGGCCAATTGATAGAACTTGGACCTCTATGTAGCGGGAGGAGAGAAGGATGGTACTGTATGGTTCCATAAGTAGGAATGTTCAGGAATTCCTCCTTGACGAACAAGGTGACGTAAGCCATTACAACGAGATCGGGAGACAGGGAACTCAGCTCATCACAAACAGAGTCGTCCGAATAGGATGAAGGCTGATAAACAAGAATATGTTTCTCTAAAGCTAGTTCTTTGATGGGATCAATTGGTCGGTCCTCTTTGTCGGGCGCGCAGTACACTGCCACTACATCTTCGCCTCTCTCTAAAAGGGCTTCCAGCACACTTTTCCCAAAAGCTTGTTGGCCATGAACCACAATCCGCATATCTAGCTCCTCTTAAATTCTTTAAATCGCTCCATCCAACCGAGCATTCTCTATCTCTTCCTCTGTTAATCCGATCTCTGCAAGAACCTTCTCTGTGTGCTCGCCCAACAATGGAGCTCGACCTACTTCACTCGGAGACTTGGACAACTTAATCGGATTGCCAACTGTCAGATATTTTCCTCTCTCTGGATGCTCGACTTCCACCACTGTTTTCGTTTTTCTTAGGGCTTCATCTTCTCCGAGTTCCTTCATACTCATAATCGGGCCGCATGGAACCCCCAACTTGCTCAGCACTTCCATGGCTTCGAACTTTGATTTCGTTAGAGTCCACTCCTCTACTAGCTCAAAGCACTGGTCCAATTTGGGAAGACGAACCTCTGGTGTTGCCCAATCCGGATCAGTAATCAAATCTTCCCTTCCTATTACTCCCATCAGAAGTGCCCATCCTGGTGGCTGGATGATGACGTAAATAAAATCATTTTGGCCTCCCGGTGCACACTTTAGGACCCATCCTGGCTGTCCGCCACCAGATGCGTTGCCACTACGGGGAACAAAATCACCAAATTCATCAGAAGGATACTGCGGATACTCCTTCAGGGGACCCCTAGTGAGTCTCTGCTGATCCCTAAGCTTGATTCGACAAAGATTCAGAACCGCATCCTGCATCGCGCACTCCACCCTTTGGCCTTCTCCAGTGTGAGAACGTTGAATCAATGCTGCAAGTATCCCAGCCACCAGATGTAGCCCTGTCCCTGAATCGCCTATCTGGGCCCCAGTGACAGTCGGCACATCATCATCAAACCCTGTAGTACTGGCTGACCCCCCCATGCACTGAGCGACATTCTCATACACCTTGAAATCCACAAATGGTCCAGGACCAAATCCTTTGACAGAACCATAGATGAGTCCCGGATTCACCTGCTGAATCTTGTCCCAAGTAAACCCCATACGGTCCAATGCCCCAGGTGCAAAGTTTTCTACTAAAACATCACAATGCCTGACTAGTTTCCAAAAAATATCCTTCCCTTTCTCCGACTTAGTATTAAGAGTAATACTCCGTTTATTACTGTTAAGCATGGTAAAATAGAGACTGTCGACATCCGGAATATCCCTCAGCTGACTCCGCGTAATATCACCCCGACCCGGAAATTCAACCTTGATCACATCGGCCCCAAACCAGGCAAGAATTTGAGTGCAAGTCGGACCGGACTGTACATGGGTCATGTCTAGAACACGAACCCCCTCTAGAGCTTTACTCATTTCAACATCCTACTTAAAGATTTTCTTTGTACGGAAACATCTGCAGAGCCACACCTTATTTGTACATGGTCTGACGTTTAGTGCCAGGAGCATATTCATTGGGGTCCACCCAAATGTTCACCACGGCGGACTTACCCGTAGTCTTGACTGCTTCTCGAGCTCGCATCAGAGCTGGACCGATCTCGGAAGGTTCCCGGACGGCCTCTCCATATCCTCCTAACATTCTCGCAAAGAGCTCAAAATCCACGTCGCCCAATTTATTCCCTACATTACCACGCTCCTCACCATATTTTGCGATTTGACCACAACGAATCTGGTTCTGTGCAGAGTTGTTACCAATCACCGCTATGTAAGGAAGTCCAAATCTATTAGCTGTTTCCATGTCAAAAGCGGTCATGCCGAAAGATCCGTCTCCGTAATAGCAGAGAACTTCTTTTTCAGGATGGGCCAACTTAGCTGCTATTGCGAATCCTGTTCCCACACCGAGCGAACCCAAAGGACCTGGATCCATCCAGTGCCCAGGCGATCGCGGCCGTACGGCCTGTGCAGAGATGGTTACTACATCACCTCCATCACCTATATAGATAGTATCTTCTGTGAGAAATTCATTCAGTTCCCAAGCAACCCTGTACGGGTTAATCGGTTTGGCATCAGATTTAAACAGAGACATCAATTTTTCTTCAGCTACATTTTCCCCGGCAGACAATTGTTCCATCCATGCTGTTCTCTTAGAAGACCCGTTATCGGCTCTTTCGTTGGCAACATCTGTGACAGCTTTTAATATAGTTCCCACATCTCCGACCAAACCCAAAGATACATCTCGATTTTTTCCTACCGTACGGTAGTCCATATCAATTTGAACTACTGTGGCATCACTCCTAAGTCTCTTTCCATAGCCCATCCGGAAATCAAACGGCGTACCCACAATCACAATGACGTCAGCATCATTGAAAGCCATCCGGCGGGTTCTATGGAAGTAATGAGGATCCTCTGCTGGCAAAGTTCCTCGGGCCGACCCGTTCATGTACGCGGGAATATTCAGTTCCCTAATAAACCGTACGGCTTCATCATAGGCCTGACAGGTAGCCACCTGAGTGCCGAACAGAACACAAGGCCTCTCCGAAGCTACAAGTAAGTCAGCTAGCTTCTCTACGTCACCCACATCTCCCACGCTCTTGGTTGAAGCTCTGTAGCGTCCCGACTCTGGGATTCTAGCCGTTCCTGCATCTATCTCTGCATCTAGTATATCACGAGGAATCTCTAGGTAAGACGGACCAGGTGCTCCATTATGGCATTCTCGCACAGCCATAGAAACCATATCTGCTATACGCTCGGTACTCTGAACACTAGCAGAAAACTTGGTAATTGGTGCGGCCATATCAACATGAGGAAGATCCTGAAGGGAGCCCATTTTATGTTGAGTCAAAGAACCTTGTCCACCTATATGCAGGATGGGACTCTCCGCACGAAATGCATTGGCCAGTCCCGTCATTGCATTTGTAAAACCCGGACCCGCCGTAGTCACTACACAACCCGTCCCACCAGTCTGGCGAGCATACCCGTCAGCAGCATGGGCTGCGACTTGTTCATGTCGCACATCTATAATTCGGATACCCTCGTCTAAGCAACCGTCATAAATATCAATAATATGACCGCCACAAAGAGTAAAAATTGTATCGATCCCTTCATTTTTCAGTGCTTTTGCTACAAGATGTCCACCCGTGATACGACCATTTGAACCACTCACTTAATTATCCTCACTATTATCAGTCTTTGGTATTTCAATGCTCGATATTCGATCACTGTGTTAAGGTACTTAACAAACGACAGCTTTCATATCAATAGAGTATGCTGGAACCTAAGGAAAGGAAGCTTCTTCTGTAGGGTTGATCCTACAGAAGATTTTTGGAGAAACCAAGGGGAAATTGAGGCCGACAATACTAGAAGATCAAATGCTGAATGTTTGTCTTACCCCTTGGATAACAAATTCTATTGCTAAGGCACCAAGCAATAACCCCAATGTTCTTTGGAGGACTCCCAGTACTGAAGTAGGCAATTTTTCGGCTATCTTACCTGATACCCAAAGCGATAGAACAGTCAGGAGGACAATAATAAAGATAGGACTAAAGCCGACCAAGTGAGAATCTATAGATCCACCCGATTCCTCTGATAGAAGCATCACTATAGTAATGGCCCCAGGCCCTGCTATGAGAGGAATTGCAAGGGGGAAAGTTGCTAGAGATGCTAGTGCCTCATCATCAAGTGCTTTTTCTGCCGTTTCTCTTCTTCGTTCTTGTCTTTGCTCAAATACCATCTGATAAGAGATGACCATCAAGAACATTCCACCGACGATTCTAAAAGAATTGATGCTTATACCCATCAGCTGAAGGATCTGACTCCCAAACAACCAAAATATCAACAATACCATGAAGGCAGTTAAGCCACTTCTAAAACAAAGAGTCCTAAGGTCCTCTTGATTTAACCCTTGAGTGAAAGAAGCAAAAATAGGCAACAAAGATATGGGATCAATAGCTACAAAAATTAGTACGAAGTTCTCTAAAAAAAGGTTGAACATTATTCTCGGCCCCTATTTTGAGACGACGATGGTTATTTGAAAACCAGCACCAGATAGTAACCATGTGAATAAAGGCTACAATATTAAGCTAGTGATTCTCAGAATAGCTATAAAAATTAGTATGAATCCAATTAGCAGATGGTTTCAATCTTTAACCAGGGACTCCAGCAATCTTAGGTTCTCGGAAATCGACAGAGCCCTTGCAAGTTACCCAAAGACAACGAAGTGAGTTCTAGAAACGATAGGTGTAATTCATTTTAGCCGAGGCTCCTCGACTCAAGGTCCTCAACTCTGGGTCTTCAAGAATGCTACTACTCAGATTCTGCCAATTGTGAGTGTACACAAAATACACTTCATTCCCCGGCTTGACGATCCACCTCAGCCGAGAAAAAAGACCAAACAAGTCACTTTGTTCGTCATACTGGATCTGAGTGACCGTGCTCACCCAAGGACTGGCCTGCCATTTCCCTTCGATTTCGTAAAGGTTGGCGGTAAAATCACCCTCTGGGAGGGAAACATCATTAATCTGAGTATTTAGAGCCACTGTAAACCCGGGGGTCGGCTTAATGCTAACTCGGCCTCCATATCCTACTTTGTGCCCATTCCAGAATTCTCCAAAGCTCAGCCCTCCATAAAGTGAAATTTTCCTTCTTCCCGCCGTATTGCCAGACAACCTATAATCCCATGTAGAGTACTCGCCTTCAGTTAAATATATACCGTCACTGACCTGGTAAGATCTGTCCAAATATTCATACTTTTGAGTAGCGTCAAGATTGATTCTATCACCGCTTTCAAATTCCACCCCCAAAGGTTTCAGGGACCACTCTCTTTCCTCTAATACCCCGGTCCCCAGTTCGGTTATATTTCTAAACTGTGCCGAAAAATCAAATTTTCTTATCCAATCGATACTAGCCGGACGAGGAGACCAACCCAATCTGGGCTCCATTCTGCTGTAGTCGTTACGTGCCACGAATCCAAGAGCTGGCTTATACTCCGATCCAAACCGACGATAAGAAAGGTGGCCTGACCACACATCGTTCGGGAAATTTATGCGGACCCCATAAGCAGAGAGGTCGTCTGTAGAATGATTCTCTATTGGATCTGGATTTGAATTCCAAATATAAAACGTTTCCATTTCCACATTGTTATTCCCCAAGAAATTCCGTGAGTTGAGTTGCAAATCAATCCCTGCCGTATGACGATCGTCCAGTATAGTTCCATCGGACTCAGCTTCACTAGCTCGGCGGGTATAGATTGCCCCAATAGTAGATTGCTCGAATACACGCCTCTTGATCCTAGCCACAGTAAATTGTTCTTCTGAAACAAAGTTTGTTTTCTCATTAGTAGTCCAAGACTTAGAACCCGTTCCGATTTGATAAAATCCTACTTCATAGGATCCAACCTGACCTGTCGTTCGAGCACCATAGCTAACTGGAACAGCTTGCCCATTTTTAATTCCGATATTTCTGGAGAAAAAAGGAGAAGGACTGCTTCGTGGTGCAAAGGAAAACACTCCCGACCCCTCCAGGAAAAAGTCCCTCTTTTCAGGATAACGGATTGAAAAGCGGGTTAAATTAACTCTGCGATTGTCACTTTCTACTTCAGCGAAATCTGTGTTTACAGAAAATGAGGCCCGCAAACTTGAGGTAATGCTGTAATCAAGATCCAAACTGACATCTCTAGGGTAGCTCGTAGATTTAACATCTGCAGGTGTATTTCTGTAACTGACGATGCCAGAAGGCTTCGCTTCTAAGCCCAAACCTTGTGACATATCTTTGAGACCAGTCATAACCCCGGCAAAGATCGGCCTAAACAGACCTTCTGTTCTCCGCCATCCCCTCCAGAGGATCTCCTCGTTTTTCCTTCTAACTGTTCGCTGGAAATTAATCCCCCAATCCTCAGTATTCGGATCGAAGTTCAATGTGCGAAATGGAATCCTAATTTCTGCAGACCAACCATCGGGTCGCCTACTGGTTTGTGCTTCCCATATTCCATCCCATGCCTTGTTCGACCCTCCTCCAAAACCGCCACGACCACCCATACGACCACCTCCACCTCCACCCATCAAACCGTCGCCCATCAAACCTGCTGCATTTATCTCAAAGAAATAACCAGTACGTCCGTCCCTGAATGTATCCAAGATCCACATGAACCGATCATCTGTTCCTAGAGAAGCATCTCGCTCTAGTTGGTAAGCGAGAATACCGTCAGGGTCATCATAAATAATCGCACCTATATAGAGATTGTCCTGATCAAACACCACTCTAATCTCTGTTTTTTCTGAAGGTACGCCTCCTTCAACTGGCTCCTGCTGCGTGAAATCGGTTATGGGAACAGCCATCCCCCAGAATTCTTCTAAAATCTGACCATCCATAATAATATCTGCACCATCCGATAGCTGCAGAGCTTGGAGGACAGGTTCAGTAGTATCCTGGGCGAATAGTCCATTACACGGGATGGAAAGTCCAACAAGTATAAACAATGCTGCGATCTTGGGCACTATATTTACTCCAAAGAAACGGGCCTGATAAGCACCCTGGTCATCTCTACATTTACCCTTAAAACATCCAAAAGGATCTCCCAAATCTAGAAAGATGACTCATCTAACTAAGATAACGTTAAAACCCCCAGTATGGACCGTATAATTTAACCTTTATAAAAGTCTTTATAAAGGCATCCCGAGGTATCGAATCTAGCGACTATGGGATACAATACTGTTTCATTCACCATCCTGAAAAACAATGACTCTGACCGAAACTGGAGTGTTTTGGACACCTTTACTGCGAACACGGCTGATTTAGGCCAGAACCCACCTGAAAAGACATTTCTCGGGCAACCTCGAGGGTTGTCCATACTTTTCTATACTGAAATGTGGGAGCGCTTTTCCTACTATGGTATGCGGGCCCTTCTTATACTCTTTATGACGACCAGTACAGCTGGAGGCAACCCTGGGCTTGGATTCGATGTAGGTACAGCTTCGGCGATTTATGGTTTGTACACAGCTCTAGTCTATCTCCTTGCTCTACCTGGTGGCTGGATCGCTGACAATCTATGGGGGCAGAGAAAAGCAGTTTATGTGGGTGGATGGATAATCGCTTTGGGACATTTCAGTATGGCAATACCTTCGATGCTCTCATTCTATACTGGGCTTGGACTAATTATCGTTGGAACTGGTTTCCTCAAGCCAAATATTAGTGTCATCGTTGGCGAACTTTATCCGAATGGAGGCGCCGCCCGAGATGCAGGATTTTCGATTTTCTATACAGGTATCAATATAGGAGCCTTGATAGGACCTGTACTTTGTTCATTCCTCGGAGAAAACTACAACTGGCACTGGGGTTTTTCTCTCGCTGGTATAGGTATGGTGTTTGGATTGCTTCAATTTAGATCTGGAATGTCACACCTTGGAAATGCTGGACTCCTACAAACAACTCTATCCGATCAAGAATTACATATAAAATCTCGCAATTTTTGGAGTGGCTCAATGTTACTCATAGGGTTGGTTGCGACCTTTTCATACATGGTTTCGAATGGCCTCATCCCCCTGTCTTTAACCCAAGTAGCGACGGCTCTTGGAACGGTTATCCTTGTGATTGTAGCACTTTATTTCGCGTATCTCCTGACCCTTGGAGGACACAACAAAGAAGAGAAAAAACGCCTTTTAGTTATTCTGTGGCTATTCTTACTATCGGCCGTTTTCTGGTCAGGGTTTGAGCAGGCTGGATCATCCCTGAACTTGTTCGCTCAAAATCTTACTAATCGTAATATTTCTGGATGGCTGATGCCTGCTGGGTTCCTTCAATCAATCAACTCCGCATTCATCATAATTTTCTCACCAATCTTTGCTTCTCTCTGGATTTGGCTGTCATCACGAAATGCTAACCCTTCCATTCCATTCAAATTCGGACTTGGCCTGCTGGGTCTTTCCTCTGGTTTCTTCGTCATAGCCTGGGGCGCAGTCAATGCCAGCCTGTCGCCGGTGTCACCAGCTTGGTTAGTTGTAATGTATTTCTTCTTTACGGTAGGCGAATTAGCACTATCACCAGTTGGGCTCTCCTCCATCACCAAACTCGCCCCTACTGGTAGAGTCGGGCAGATGATGGGGATCTGGTTTGTAGCTACGGCCTTAGGGAATCTCTTTGCTGGTCTCGTAGCCGGAAGCCTTGAAACCTTACAGCCTTATGAATTATTTCGTACGGTCGCTATAACCACAGGAGCTTGTGGGGTTTTGGCACTGCTGGTTAGCCACTCTGTGAATAAATTAGCCAGCAATATTAGATGAGCAAATTCAAATAGAACTGGAATGAACTTGGACACATCACTATCCAATACTATATCTATAAATATAGTATTGAAGAAATCTGAAACATGACTGGGAACGATACTTGTTTCTTTAGAATAAAAGAATCTCAGCTTCTGAAAACTCATTCCTTAATTTGGACCTGGCGAACCCTGATGAACTTAAACTTCTGGTCATTCCCAATTATAATTTTCATAGCCGGAGTTCTAACGCCAACCTCCCTCTTGTCAGCGCAGGAACCGGTACCCGCCATGAGTGCTACAGTACTGGTGGGAGAGATAGATCTGGATGGCAGGCTGGATGAAATGGCGTGGCAACATGCTTCGCCTGGTTCTAATTATATCCAAGGCAAACCTTACGAGGGCAAGAAAGCTCTGGAAGAAACTGAAGTCCGAGTATTAATCGGAGAAAAATTTATTTACGTAGGAGCTCAGATGTATGAATCTGACCCTTCAGTCGTTGACAAGAATCTGATGCGAAGAGACACAGAAGGACAATATGATTTTATAAATGTAGCCTTTGATTCTAACTTCGATCGGCGCACTGGTTACTATTTTCGAGTATCAGCAGCCAATGTGCAATTTGATAAATATTTCTACAATGACTCTGAGCAGGATCAGGCATGGAATGCTGTTTGGGAATCCGCCGTGCATCATCATGACTGGGGCTGGTCAGTAGAAATGAAAATACCCTTGTCTCAAATCCGCTATGATTCGAGCGAGCCTAACCAAACATGGGGCTTCCAATCTTCTCGACGACGGATGGTTGAAAATGAGTGGAGTTATTTTGCATTGCACTCTCAAAAACGAACCGGTTATGTCAGTCAGTTTGGGGTCTTGGAAAACGTGACAATTCCACAAACCTCTCGCAGGATTGAAACGAGACCATACATTTCAAATAGCCTACATAAAACTAAGCCCGAGCAGGGCAATCCTTTCTTTGACGGTTCTGAAAACATCGAAAGAATTGGTGCCGACCTAAAGCTTGGGCTAGGTTCAGCTTTCACTGTCGATGCTACAATCAATCCAGATTTTGGACAAATCGAGGCAGACCCTGCCGAAATCAACCTTTCCGAATTTGAAACACGTTTTGATGAACGTCGTCCTTTTTTTGTGGAAGATGCACAGGTCTTTGATTTCCCATTATCGAGGTCTCCTGGAGACAAACTATACTACTCTAGACGCATAGGTAGGGTGCCCCAAGGCAAACTTCCAGAGGATGCTGATTTCACCCGCATTCCACTCGACGCAACTATCGATGGAGCGATGAAATTGACTGGGAAAACTGATTCAGGCCTATCGATAGGTCTTCTAGCTGCTTCTGTCGGCGAGGAAACGGGTGACGCTTTCTATGCTAGCAAAAACCGTTTTGAAGAATTTCGAGCCGAACCTCAATCACAATTTGGTGCCCTCAAAATACAAAAAGATCTGAAAGGAGGGGCTTCCCAGGTCGGTGCTCTTGTTACAGTGGCAAACAGAAGTTTATCCAAAGATGACACATTCGACTTTCTTCCCAAAGACGCTCTGACTGGAGGATTACACTTCCAACACCAGTGGAATGATAGGGATTGGTCCATTGAAGGTTCTGTGGCGGCAAGCCAACTTAGGGGAGACGAGCAATCGATCACACGCATTCAAACTTCCAGCAACCACTATTTTCAACGACCCGACGCCACTCGGATAGCTGTCGATTCTTCAGCCACATCAATCAGTGGCAGTCGCTGGCAGCTAGAATTGAACCGTCAAAACGGTGAGCACTTTACTGGGGGATTTTGGTTGGGAGAGCTGACTCCCGGCTTCGAAGTTAACGATCTGGGATACAGCCGTTCTCGAGAGAAGTTATCTGGTGGAACCCGATGGAATTATAAGGAGATTTTTCCGAGTTCGTGGTATAAATCTTATAACATTGGATTTTGGGCAGCCTCTAGTTGGAGCCACGAAGCTCTCGATCACTACAGTGCGTGGGAATCGTGGGAAGCAGCAAGAACTTCTGGAACAAGCAACCTCAGCTTTAAAACCACTTTTATTAATGAATGGAAAAGTGAAATGAATTTCACTTACAGTTCCGATCATCGAAATTTCGCACTTACTCGCGGTGGCCCTGTAATGGAAGATCCTGGGAGTTTTAACATCAGAGGAAACCTAAGTACCGATGCACGAAAAACCCTCTTTCTCAAAAGTGGGTTCAGTCGCCGATCTGGACGTAAAAATTCTGGTGATCAGTTAAAATTCCATGGGACTATTAGGATCCGCCCATCACCACAATTCGAAATGTCTATTGAACCTAGCATGACTTCGGAAACAATGGCTCAGCAATACGTCACAGCAACTTCAACCCTCCCGTATTCTGCAACTTACGGAAAACGCTATATCTTCGCCGACTTGGAAAGGCATACGCTGCAGATGGCCACTCGAGTTAGTTGGATTTTTTCACCAAGAATCTCATTTCAGCTTTACGCACAGCCGTTCATGTCTTCCGCAGACTATACCCACTACAAACAACTCCACTCTCCACGAACGTATGACTTCACCTACTTTAAAGAAGGTGCTCCAATATCTTCCAGCACATCTACAACTTGCCAAAACGGTAGCCTTTGTCGAGAAGAATCAACAAATGGTTCAATAAGAAACCATCTCGATTTTAATGGCGACAATGTAGTG
Organism: Longimicrobiales bacterium; assembly: GCA_028822645.1. Lineage (GTDB taxonomy): Bacteria > Gemmatimonadota > Gemmatimonadetes > Longimicrobiales > Gaopeijiaceae. The sequence goes on from JAPKDG010000011.1 coordinate 36,204, forward strand.
GATTACGTCTTCTCAGAACGCGACCTCAATCTGAATTCTCTGATAGGAAACGCTGTATTTCGGTGGGAATACAAACCTGGATCTACACTGTTCATTGTATGGCAACGGAAGAAGACTTCTTATCTAGCACTGGGAGATTTCGATTTCAATCGAAATTTTGAAGCGCTATTAGACTCTGCACCAGACGACCGTATCATAGTCAAACTGAACTACTGGATCGGAATATAAACCATTATGTCACGAGCATTCGTCAAAGAAGACTACGACCCTGTTCCAGTAATCCAATATGATCTTCCAGATCCAAGATCAGAAACTTTTGCTGCCGCTTCAGCTTCAGCTTTGATACAGGGAGCTAACCTAGGTGAGACAAAAAGTGCTGAAATAGCCACTGGATATAGTTGGGGTGATCCTCGTCTAAATCACCATATCGACCATTTGCTCACTAGAGCACAGAAGGACGGAGATGACCGAACCATCCAACTAGCAAAAAGGTTTTTAAAAAAAAGCCACACCTAGACAAGGTTTCCCTTCCTTTATATATCTTTCGGCAACGCAATGCGCTTTCGGTCGTGTAGTATTAAGAGGACTGGCTAATACCAACGACCCTGACCTTGAGGTGTCATATGAAATCTTATTCTAAATATTTCCTAGTTGTTCTCTGTTCCATGTTTTATGGATGCGAAGGCGAAACAGATCTTAAAGCACCTGTTTCCCTGGCAGGTGATGAAGAGTTGGCTAGCTACGGATTTGGACAGGAAATCGGCAACTCTTTACTACCTATGAAGGACTACGTTGAGATCGACAAACTCTTTCGTGGGATAGAGGATGCACTGGATGGGATAGAATCACCTGTACCTATGGCAGAACTAGCACAGGCAGGTCAGCGCTTTGTGCAGAAAGTTGAAGAAGAACAACGAACTGAAATGGAGGCTGTCGGTGTGGACAATACACAAGAAGGAGAAGCTTTTCTTGAGACGAACGCCCTGGTTGAAGGAGTAACAATTACTGATAGTGGCCTGCAATACCTAATCCTTGAAGAGGCCACTGGTCCAACTCCAGAAAGCACGAACCAAGTCAGGGTCCACTACCGCGGAACCTTGATCGATGGTACCGAATTCGACAGCTCTTATTCCAGGAATGAACCGGCAACGTTTGGAGTGCAGGGAGTGATTCCTGGTTTCGGAGAAGGCCTACAGTTGATGTCCGTAGGTAGCAAGTATCGGTTCTTCATACCCTCTGAACTCGCTTACGGTGCTAATGGTGCAGGTGGAATGATCGGCCCAAACGCCACTCTCATCTTTGAATTAGAGCTATTGGAAATACTTTAGGACTCGGATGAAAACTCGAACCGGGTAAGAAGTCAGGGGCATAAGGAAGCTACTCCTTCAATCAACCTTTTCACTTCTTCTTCAGTGGTGTAGCAAACACAGCCAGCTCTTACTAGCCCTTGTTGCCCTAGTCCAAGAGCCTCTGTTACCCCAGAGGCGTAGAAGTCTCCATGTGAAAGGAACAAGCCAGAGTCGCTAGCTAGCCGCTCAACTACAGCGGCAGAATCCAGCCCCTTCACAGTAAATCCGAGCGTTGGCGTTCGGCGTTCATTAGGTCCGGGGCCATAGAGTTGAACTCCTCTTTGCTCTTCCAGACCGTGCCATAGAAATTCCAGAAGTCTATGACTCCGAACAGTCAGAGTACCAAATGCTGCATCTAGTCGTTCACGGCGAGATCCATCAAATTTCGACATCCCTGCCAAAAATTCCACTGCCGCTGCTGCCCCTACTATACCTTCATGATTCAATGTTCCTGTCTCGAAAGACTCTGGCAAATAACCCTTCGTGCAAGGAAGCCGAGGTGGCAGTAAGGAGTCTCCAATATCCTTACGAATAAATAAAACCCCTACATGAGGCCCATAGAATTTGTAACTCGAACAAGCCAGAAAATCACAGCCAATCTCGGCCACATTCATCAATTGGTGGGAAGCCATATGTACAGCATCAACGAAAAAATAAGCTCCTGCGGCTCGGCACAATCGTGCTGCTTCTTCTAGGTCATTTACAGTCCCTAGAGCATTGGAAGCTCCTCCGATAGCTAGAAGTCGAGTCCGCTGATTAAATAATTTTCTTAGAGCGTCCCAATCCAATTTCCCACTTTCTGCAAGCATTGGCGCAGTATGGACCGTTATCCCACATTCCTCCTCCAAGCTGCGCCAAGGAGCTTGATTGGCCTGGTGATCCAACTGTGTAACTATGACTTCATCTCCAGGTCCCCACGATTTTCCTAAGGTTCGACTCAAGTGGAAAGTAAGAGTCGTCATGTTGTTTCCAAAAACAATCTCTTCTTCTGAACAGCCTATAAAATCTGCGAATGTTACCCTCGCTTCCTTTAGGAGTTGATCAGTCTCTATGCTGGTGGGATACCTCCAGTCTGTGTTTGCATTATGTCGCAATAGATAATCAGTGGAAGCCTTGACGACTGCAGTTGGAACTTGAGTTCCTCCTGGACCATCGAAATACCCCACCAAATTGCCAGCATGACTCCTTTCCAGGGCCGGAAAACATCCCCGAATCTCCTCTACAGACGCTACGTTCATATTCTGTCCTAGTAATCCTCAAATTTCTTAGTAGTAAAAATAGATATTCTAAACATGTTCAATTATTCTCCACAAGAGCATCAACTTCAATCTCAACCAAATACTCGTCGCCGACCATTCCGGCCTGGATCAGTGTGTTTGCGGGCGCTACATCCCCGAAGCGTTTTCCATGCACTCTAGCAACCATCTCCCAGTCAGAAATGTCCCGAAGATAAATTCTAGTCCTAAAAACATCTTGCAAGCATCCACCTAGAGATATCAAAGCGCCTTCAATTTTATCTATAACAAAATGAGCCTGTGACTCAGGGTCGTTTCCCCCAACAATAAGGGAACCGTGAGTCGCCGTAGTACCTGAAACCCAAATCTGATCCCCAATCCTGATCGCCCTGGAATAACCGCCAATATCTTCCCAGGATGTACCAGAGGAGACTACAGTTCTTTTAGTGGAGAGTTGCTTCTTAATGTAAGGTGTCGGAGTATCTTCAAAATGATGGCTCAAATCTCCTGATGCAGTCAGAAATGGGGGAGCTCGATATTCATTGCCACAATCGCCCGGAATCACCTTCAAAACATTTGAAGCTTCGGCTATATCGCACCTATCCTCTTCGGATAGCTCGAAGCTGAATATTTTTGAATTCTCAACAATATGTTCTCTGTTTCCTATTCTCAGTCCGATAATGATACCAGCTACAGCTGGATCCTCCAGGATATATCTTCCGGCTACATTAGCCACTGAAACATCATACTTTAGTGCCACCTCATGTAAGCGACATAAAACTCTTTGGAACACTCTCCATCCCCCGCTGACTTCGATAAATCGTTTGTATTTCATTTGCGACCATGTTCGCAATTGCCGTGCTTCAGGTTCGGCTACTCCCAACCATTTTTCAGAAAGAAAACCACCTGCCAGGGTGCCATAAGCAAGCAATTTCACCTGATTCGATTGACAAAATTCAGTCATGTCCTGACTGGCTCTTTGATCGATCATCGAATAAGAGATTTGGTTCGAGACAACCTCGATACCACTCCGAACAGCCATTTTGAGGTGTGCCGTGTCAAAGTTCGTTAACCCGAGTTGCCCAATCAAACCTTCCTCTTTTAGTTCCTGCAACCAAAACAGACTCTCTAACCACACTGGGTCGGCATAGTTCCAGGCATGGAATTGCAAAAGATCAATGCAATCGACTCCTACCCTCTCTAAGGATCTCTGCACTGCCGCTCGGGTATCTTCACGGGTAACTGGGCCAGGTTGAGGTACCCATTTAGTCAAAAACTGGCTATTCAGTCCCGGAAACTCAATGAGAAATTTTCCAGAAATCGCTTCTGCCGACCCATAGTGATCAGCCATGTCGAAGGTGGTGAAACCAGATTCCACGTAAGAATGGATTATCTTGGTAGCTTCCTTGTTATCCAAATTTCCGAGACGTTCCATGTCAGCTATTTGCCAAAGACCAGTTAAAACTCGTGATATTTCTAATCCTGGACTTAAACTGATACGTTCTACAACATTTTTCATTGGTTATTCCAGCGGCAAGCGAGAAGTGACTTCAATGATATGTATCCCTCTATTCTCGAGGCGACGAACCTCAAACAAATAGATAAGGGTCGCCACTCCCATCACCAAGAGCCATACAAATGTAGAATGAAAATACCAGGCGATTAAATCGCTGTTTAGATCCTTCCAAACATGAACAGCCAAAAATAGTGTTAATAATGCTATCCCAAATAATGCCACGGTCTTACGGACTGCCCAAGAACCCAAAACAGTAACTTGGTTGGCAAGCTCTCGATTCCGTTGTGGCAAAGCCAAAACTGCCCAACACATGAAAATAAAATTGACAAGCATAGAAGTGACGAGGATATCTATCCCTAAGAAGAAATCACTGGCCAAATGGCTGCCTACTATTCCGATTGAGGCCATACAACCACTAAGGATGATAGCTGTTCGAGGAGCTCTCGAATTTTTGTCCAAATGTGCTATTCTCGAGGGAATAATTCCATCTTTTGCCCAAGAAAACATCATCCTAGAAACAGATAGTAACATAGCTGGAAGATCGTTTAATAAAGAGATTGCCGCTCCTAGAATAATAGCTACTGTCACACCATCGGGAAGCAGGTGACCTAATAGCCCCGGTGCAGTAAGGTCTTGAGATTGAGCCTTCTCAGCGATGTAATTCCAGGGTACTGCGTGATAAATAGCTGCTGTGAATAGCATATCGAATATACCTACGATCGCTACAGCAATACCGATAGCCAATGGTAAATTCCTACCTGGATTTCGAGCTTCTCCACCTGCTTGAGCGATGGAATCAAAACCTATAAAACTAGTGAAAAGTATGGCAGATGCTGCTAAATAATCTGAGATTCCCAGTTTAGAAACTTCAGGTTCTGGGATTGCATACCCTGACTCCTGGAGGACGGCTGAAGCAAAATCCTGGTGATCGAAAAGAAATCCTGAGACTATCACTACACTACCCAATCCAAACATTATTAGCATAAGTGGAATTAGCGTTTTTTCATAAATCCGAACTCCTTTCAAATTCAGAGCGACGAAACTCCACAGTATTGCTAGCGAGAGAAAAAGTCTGACTGGTCCTGAATTAAGAGTACTACCCAATTCTAGCCATCCCATGACCAAGCATATGTCACGAAAGAATGGGACTATCAGATACGAGATCACTCCAATTGCAATGGAAAGACCAAACCATTGAGAAAAGCTGGCCACAAAACCCAGATAGGGACTTAGGGCTCGACTGGCGTAGACGTAACTGCCACCTGCTCTAGGCATAGCTGAACTGAGGATCGCATAGGAAAGAGCCGCTAGGCAGGCAGGAATGATTGAAAAAATGTAAGCCTCTATTACCGAGGATCCAATCCCTGGCACACTCCGCTGGATCATGATGGGTACCACGTTTATAGACGCTCCCATCATGGAGCAAACCCCCGTTGCTACTAAGCCTGTCAATCCAATCTCACGAAGCAAACCTGTCTTTCTATTCGGCCCGTCCATTTTAGTGACCTAGAATCCCTGCTTTATAATCAATTTTAGCTACCTAATTGAAGAGTGGTTTTAAAAATAATGAAAGCATAAATCCAGTAAACTCCTCATAAAATATCACTAATTGATAAGGCGACCCCTTCTCGCTTCACAAGAGCCATGACGATACCCCTTGTGGATTTTCTCTCACACCCCAATTTTTTCTGTCCGTTGAAAAGGTGAGCCAAGTCAGAATCGCTATGATAAAAATCATATAAAAACGTACACAAAGAGGAAACCAGCATGAACCAATGTCGCCGAGATGCCTCAATTTTTCGAGTACTTCCTAAGGCCCTAACAGCTTTGGTCTTCTTCTTTGTCTCGTTCACTCCATCTGTGGCTCAAGCGCAGACCAGCGAACAAGCCTGGAATGCCCAACAGATCCTAGACGACAAATCTTTTGTCAATCCTCCTAATAACATATCTGACGCTGTTTTAGCTCCCCGCTATCTGAATGTGACTTTGTCGGACGTCAGCGCAAACAAACTCTGGTTTCTTCACGAAATCAGTGATGGACCAGTCACTATGGATCGCTTCTCAAAAGACTTCGACGAATTGGGTGGGCAGTTCTTTGATTACTCCGCAAATCGGCACCGTAATCTGACCATCCGTTCCAACGTCGGCATTGACATCATCTCTGCCTCAGATGGATCCAAAACCTCATTACAAATACCCACTGGTTCTCGAGTTTCCAATGCTACCTTTTCGCCCGATGGAAGCAAAGTTGCTTTTTTTGTTCACAACCCTGATGGAACCCATATCTATATAGGTAATCCCGAAACCGGAGCCACCAAAAAACTTACGAGTCTCCCTGTCCTAGCTAACTTCGTCACCACCTTCGAATGGACTGGGGATGGAAAAGAGATTGCAACCGTAGTTATTCCAGGTGGCCGATCAGCCAAACCATTGCCGAGCATGGTTCCAACTGGACCACAAGTGAAACAAACTCAAGATGGTGAGAACATGCTACGAACTTATGCAAGCCTTATGGCGACTCCCCACGACGAGGAATTGCTAGAATGGCATGCTACAGGCCAACTTGTCACAATAAATATTGAGAGCGGCGAGACAGATCAAATTGGTAGACCAGCGATGATTTATGGCTTTGATTTTGCTCCCAATGGACAGTACTCCAGAGTAGAGCTGCTACAGAAACCATTCAGCTACATTGTGCCCGTGAACAATTTCGGTCGTGTCGAACAGCTTTGGAGCCGATCTGGCAACTTATTGGCTGATCTCGACAAAACTGAAATGAATACTGGATTAGGCGACCGAAGGCCGTCCGCTCCTGGAGTGGCAGGCAGTGGAGATGTGTTACAAAAACGACAGATTAGATGGGCAAAGGACACTAGCCTTCTAACTTTCTTACAACGTGAAGAACAGGACGACGGAGATAAAAAAAGCAATGATCAGGTGCTACGATGGGCGCCCCCTTTCGAAGATTCAGATCTATCGGTCCTGTATCAAAGCGTTTCTTCTATATCCAGTCACAGTTTTTCCCATGACTATGAAATGCTCTTTGTTACTGAAAGAAATCCAGAGACTGGAGATGACCAAGATCAGATAACTCAATACGCAATTGACTTAAGTGATGCTGGTAACAAATACCTCCTAGCTCAGTACAAATCGGATGATTTCTACTCTAATCCAGGGTCTCTACTGATGGCTAGTGGGAAAGTCCCTGTCGTCAACCGTCGAGGTTCTTCAGACGCAGGCAATGGTGTGGTACAAACTTCGATCGACGGACAAAGTGTCTTCTTCTACGGTCACGACTACAACGCTGATCCAATGCAAGAAGGACCTAAGAATTTCCTCGATAAAGTAGAGATCCTGACAGGGGAAAAAGAAAGAGTCTATGAGAGCAGCAACCAGGAACAGTACGAACGAATTATTGCAGTCCTAGATGTCGACCAAAAACAATTCGTAGTTTCGAGAGAAACTCCAACCGGAATTCCTCAATCATATCTCCTAGCGAACGGTAGGCGTACACAACTAACTGCGAATATCGATTACACTCCAGATTTGACTAACGCCCCCAGACGCAGATTTGTTGTAGAGCGTCCGGACGGATTCAATTTCATGGTCAACGTCCTATTACCCTCAGATTACAATCCCGGAACCCGCCTGCCTGCCATGTTCTGGTTTTATCCCAGGGAATACGAAGATCAAGAGAGCTATGACGAAGCTGGAAGAACTTACAATAAGAACGCCTTTCCCAATTTTGGTACTAGATCGATTCAGTACATGACAAGAATGGGTTATGCCGTCGTCGAACCAGATACACCTATCGTCGGCAAACCTGGCCAAATGAATAACAACTATGAACATGATCTGCGTAATAATTTAGCAGCCGTAATAGACGAACTGGATGACCGTGAAATCATCGATCGAAAGCGATTGGGTTTAGGAGGGCACTCTTATGGTGCTTTCGGCACTGTAAACGCTATGGTACACACACCATTCTTCAAGGCAGGTATCGCTGGAGATGGTAATTATAATAGGACTTTTACACCTCTATCCTTCCAGAGTGAGAGACGGATTTTCTGGGACGCCAAAGAAGTGTATTTAGGGATGTCTCCGTTTGTCTACGCTAACAACCTCACTGGCGCGCTACTCATGTACCATGGAATGCATGACCAAAATGTAGGCACGGCACCTGACCATTCACCCAAACTTTTCCATGCCTTAAATGGATTGGGCAAGAAAGCTGCCATGTACCTCTACCCGTTCGAAGACCACGGGCCAGCGACTAAGGAAACACTCCTCGACTTATGGGGTCGCTGGACCGCATGGCTGGATGTACATCTGAAAGGACCAGAGAATGAACAGAGGAGAATTACCAGCGAAGATTTCTAACCAGAGGAGAAATCTTCGCTTTACTATAATTTCTTAATGACTGCATATAAAAGGATCGAAACTATGTTTGGTGCCAAGAAAAATCATGGAGTCCGGATAGGCATTGCACTAATCTTTTCTAGTACATTTTTCAGCCTAACAATTGAAGGTCAAGAAACAGCCCACAACCCAGTCGTCAATCAGACTGACAACAACATTCTCAAATCATTTTCCTGGAGAGGTATCGGACCTATCGGCCAGGGTGGCAGAGTGGATGACATAGCTGTATCAAAGGATGATCCACATGTATTTTTTGTCGGTTTTGCCACTGGAGGTCTTTGGAAAACCACGAATAATGGAATCACCTTTAAGGCTGTCTTTGACACTCATCCCACAGCGTCTGTTGGTGCTATAGCCATTAGTGAATCGGATGCAAACATCGTCTGGGTAGGAACGGGTGAATCAAATAATCGCCAAAGTTCCTCTTTTGGAGCAGGTGTTTATCTCTCGACAGACGGTGGTGAAACATTCGAGTTGGTTGGGCTAGAAGAAACTCAATCAATCAGTAGGATCGTGACGCATCCAAGTGACCCTAACGTAGCCTGGGTAGCTGCCAACGGCCATCTGTTTGGTCCAAACGTAGAAAGGGGTGTATACAAAACTTCAAACAAAGGAAATTCTTGGGAAAAAGTACTCTACGTTGATGAAAATACTGGTGCTACTGACCTCATTATTGACTCATCGAATCCTGACGTACTATTTGCTGCCACCTACCAACGCAGGAGAACAGCTTGTTGTTTTGTTGGAGGAGGCCCTGGAAGCGGAATTTGGCATTCGTCTGATGGAGGAGGACGCTGGTCGAGGGTCGAGGGAAATGGGCTACCCAATGGGACGATGGGACGAATTGCTCTGACGAATACCCAGGCAAATCCTGACATGATTTATGCTCAAATCGAAGTAGCTCCAGACAAAGAAAATGCTTTGTCCACAGAGGAAACAGCTGAACAGGAGCGTCTAGCGCAAGCAGACTCTCTCCCCGACGATCCGCAATACAACGGTATCTGGAGATCAACTGACAAAGGAAGCACTTGGGAGTTCAGAAGTAACGAAAACGGAAGACCTATGTATTTCAGCCAGATACGAGTCGACCCGATGGACCCTGATTTGGTCTACACAGTTGACCAACGGGTCCATAAATCAACCGATGGAGGGCAAACCTTCAAGACATTGGAAGGTTACGGACACGTTGATCAACATGCGTTTTGGATCAATCCAGAGAACAGCAATCATATCATGATCGGAAACGACGGCTCATTAGATGTTAGTTATGATCAAGGAGAGAATTGGGAATCCTTCCGAAACTGGGAAGTTGGACAGCCATACCACGCTTCCGTAGACATGCGTCGACCCTATTATGTTTGTACAGGACTTCAAGATAACGGCTCCTGGTGTGGTCCCAGTTCAGTCAGGGGTGACCAGATATTGTCCGAAGATTGGTATCGTGTAGGAGGTGGAGACGGGTTCTATACGGCAGTAGATCATACCGATCATCGACAGATATTCAGTGAGTCTCAAAATGGAAATATCCGTAGAGTGAATCTAGAAACTGGAGAACAGTCGAATATCCGACCCCAACCACCTAGGAATGATCGGGATTCCAATATCAGCCCTGCACCATCTCAAGATCTAGAAATACGGTGGAACTGGAATACTCCGTTTATCCTGTCGCCACACAACCAAAGAGTGATCTTTGCTGGATCTAATCGACTCTTTAGATCGTTAGATCAAGGTGAAACATGGACGATGAGCCCTGACCTCACCAAGAGTGTAACAAAAGACGAGGTGGAGATAATGGGTCAATATAACTCTCTTCCGCGTTGTAGACCTTGGATTCGGGGAGAGGAATGTATCATTTCTCGAAATGATGGTGTTAACCAGTACAGCACTATCGTTTCCATCACTGAATCAACCCTTTTGCCAGGCCTTCTCTGGGTAGGCACAGACGATGGAAACATACAAATGAGTAGGGACGGAGGTTCCACCTGGACTGAAGTAGGAAGAAACATGCCTGGATCTACTCAGAATTACTATGTCTCCAGGGTAGAGGCATCTCATGCAGATCCAGCTACGGCCTATGCCTCCCTAGATGGTCACCGCAGTGATGATCTGAGGCCCTACATCTACGTGACTCATGATTTTGGAGAAACTTGGACATCTATAAGCTCCGACCTACCTCAGTTCGGAAATGTTCGTACAATACGCGAGGACCCCAAAAATCATGATCTCCTGTACGCAGGTACCGAATTTGGCTTCTATATCTCGCTAAATGGAGGTGATAGCTGGCATCAATTCATGAACAATCTCGGTACAACCCGCATAGATGATGTGCTAGTGCACCCTAGGGACAACGACCTTGTGCTCGCAACACACGGTCGTAGTATCCAAATAATCGATGACATTACCCCTTTACAGAATTTGACTAGTCAAATTCTAGAAATGGACGCCCATCTCTTCCAGCCTCGAGAAGCAGTACTTTGGAAACAGGATCGAAGATTTTCTAGATCAGTCACAGGTGCCAAGATCTGGCAGGGGACGAACGCCCCTGCCGGAACCAATATCAGTTACTATCTGAAGGATGATGTGGATGAGACAGTATCTATTACAGTGACAGATCTAAGGACCGGTGAGACTTTTAGAGAATTGGAGGGTCCCACAATGAAAGGATTGAATCGAGTTGTCTGGGATCTGAGAGGCAATGATCCACCGATGGAAGAAGGAAATCGCGGGGGCTTCTTCGGCGGCAACCAAGCCCCAATAGCACAACCTGGAACCTACAGAGTCACACTGGAAGTTAGCGGCGATAGCTTTTCACAACTGGTGAATGTACTCGAAGATATATGGATAAATGAGAAATAAAACGATCCGTAGAAACAACCTGACTTCCTTTGGGGAGCTGTGGCTGGCCATTTGGTTGACAACGATTGTAATGGCATGCGAACCAGAGCCTAGGCCCATCGATGTCGTTGATATAACTATTGCCAGTATACAGGAGAGTATCCTCTCGGGAGAAACAACTTGTCGAATAGTTGTACAAACCTATTTAAACCGCATTAGTAATTACGATGAATCAACCATCAACGCGATCACCGTTACCAACCCAAATGCACTTTCAAGAGCCGATGAAATCGATATTCTAGTTCAGCACGGTGAAGAATTAGGCCCTCTCTTCTGTGCCCCCTTATTAATCAAGGACAATTTCGACACTCACGATTTACCTACTACCGGAGGTTCCATTGCATTGTTAAATAGCTATCCTCCTGATGATGCGTTTATGGTACAGAAGATTCGTGAAGCCCATGGGATTGTTCTTGCAAAAACAAACATGGCAGAATGGGCTTTTAGCGCCAAGCAAACTGTCAGTTCATCCTACGACACCACCGCAAACGCATATGATCTAGATAGAGTTCCAGCTGGATCCAGCGGTGGAACAGCATCAGGGGTAGCAGCCAGTCTCGGAGTAGCTGGCCTTGGAAGTGACACAGGAAATTCCATTCGGGGACCGTCATCTCATTTAGCCCTGGTAGGTATACGATCAACAATCGGACTAACTAGTCGAGACGGTGTCATCCCTCTTTCTTTCGATCGAGATATTGCTGGGCCAATGGCCACCTCTGTGGAAGACGCAGCAAGAATTTTTAACGTAGTTTCAGGATACGATCCTGCCGATCCTTACACGGAAGCTGGACGTGGACGAAAGGAATCGGACTACACTAGTTTTCTCGAGATTGACGGACTCCAAGGAGCTAGGATAGCAATAATACCCAGCATGGTCTATGCAGAAGACGCTGATAGTGCTGTCGTGAGATTATTCGAAAAAGCAGTCTCCGACTTGAGAACACTCGGAGCAGAAGTCATAGACTCCCTACCCTTTGATCTACAGAAGCAACTAGACCGTGAAAACATGTCCTGCCGTCGTTTTCGTTACGACATGCATCAGTATTTATCCTCATTGGGTGAGGATGCACCTATCCAAGACGTCCTAGAAGTTCTAGATAGTGGAAAGTACTCCTCTTACACTCAGAGTTCCTTGCGGAGCTACGAGAATCGACCGAAAGACATACACCCTTCTAAGGACGTGCCTGCCTGCCCTGACTACCTTGAGAACGAGAGTCGCCAAGCATATTTATCTGACCTAGTACATGCTATGGACGTTGCACAAGTCAATGCTGTGATCTATCCAACATGGAGAAACCCACCGGCTCATCTAGACAAAGGCAATGAAGAATACAAAGGTGACAACAGTCAATTGGTGGCTCCTGCAACAGGTATGCCCGCTATTACAGTCCCTATGGGTTTTACCTACGGCAACCTTCCCGCTGGGCTCCAAATGGCCGCTCGTCCATATGACGAAGGACTTCTATTTAAATATGCGTACGCATACGAACAAGAGACCCAGCACCGCAAACCACCAGAAGGATTCCCACCTCTCTAGACTCGTGACTCTTTGAACCAAGATGTTCCCTGACTTTAATATTGGAGAAAAATACTGACATGCCGATCAGAAGGAATTCCATACTAATAATGACAGCGATACTTGCCTCACAAAACCTATTCTCCATGCCCATGATATTGGCTCAACAAGTGGTGCCAACCAAGGAAAATTACAGCACGTTAATGAGAGAAATCGATTTTACTATTGGAGATGCTGAGCTACACATCGATCAGAAATACTGGGGAGACCTAGGAACTGATACTGATGCCCTCAAGATCCTTATGGAGCAGATCCGAGAATTCTGGAAGAAACAAAATAGCACTGTAGGGATCGAACACGCATCGCAAGCACTCAAAACTATCAGCTTGCTATCGCAGGCCAGCGGACAAGGACGTGAATCTGAAGCCAGACAAGCCGTACAACGACTCAAGCAACACTTGACAGCCATTAAAGACCTGGACCAAAACCACCAGATAGTAACCATTAGGTCGACCTTGCCGCTTTATGGTTAGATCCCGCCCAAAGGGGGGTTGCAGCAAATGACTACCTGGAAATTCGTACTGATTTCAATGTTATTCCTACAAAATGGGTGTGATTCGTCTCGGGCTCTATGGGCTCCATCTCAAACCCATCTACAACAACAATCTCCCGATTCTTTCTCTGTAGTCTTTGAGACAAGTGCAGGAGATTTTCAGATGATGCTATACAGAAACTGGTCTCCACTCGCTGTCGACAGGATACATTACCTTTCTCGTTATTCCTTTTTTTCAGGGTCACGATTTTTCCGAATCAATCCGTCCGTAGTGCAATTTGGTTATTCAGGTGAACCAGCGCTTGATTCTATTTGGAGAATGCTACCTATAAAAGATGAACCAGTTATTTCCAGTAATCTCCGAGGTACAGTGTCCTTTGCCAGAGGAGGACCTGACTCGCGTGATTTTCAACTGTTTATCAATACTGGAGATAATCAGAATTATGACACCTGCTGTGATGGTGGATTCCCACCCATAGGAAAAATTATTAATGGTATGGAAGTGATCCAGACACTTAATGATGAGCACGGTGAAGAACCTGTATACTACCAGGATTCTATAATGCTCCTTGGAAATGAATTCTTAGATCGACAATATCCCCGACTCGATACTATACAAAAGACTCGAATCAGAAGATTTTGAGATCCAATAAAGGGTTAAGCTCATGATGAAACAAACCTGGCCTGCCGAACGTACAAAAAAATTCAAACAAGCTGCGTTCGTCTATCTGTATGTCGCGATCCTGTACGAATCGACAGTATATGTAATGTTCGACGCCAACATATTACCAGTGCGTCTCGGTCCACCCATAATATGGCTGATCGGCGGAGGCCTCATTGCACTCAGTGTTTTTCTAGGACTTTATTTTCTTAATAATGTCTGGATCTCTCGTTCGATTTGGACACTACAAGCGTTTAGATTCCCGGGGCTGATCGCTGGAGCCTTTTTCCCTCAGCCAGATACTCTAACACCAACTAATTTTTACATAGCAGCCTTGGCAGCAGTATCGATCAATTTTTGGACACTCGCACGCGCGGGTTGGGATCTATAAGTTAAACATTCAGATTTTAGGATCGACAATTCTTGTGAATGGATCATAGATTGTAACTTTACAGTTCAGGAGAACACCATGACGTCATTAGCACTCAGAGCATTTTTTGTTTTAGTCAGCTTGACTGTTGGAGGAGCTGCTGCTATCCAAGCGCAAAACCATGCTCCCAACCCGTATACTACCATTCCACTGTGGGGAGAACTCCCAGAAGGTCGTGAATGGGGATCAACAAGTGCGATCTATCCAGGAGCAGATGAAACCATTTGGGTAGGGGAACGCTGTGGACAAAACACATGTCTCGACAGACCTAATGTAGACCCAATTCTTCACTTTGACCGTGACGGAAAGCTCATAAAGAGCTTTGGAGCAGGTATGATAGTTTGGCCACATGGACTTCATGTAGACAGCGAACATAATGTCTGGGTCGCTGATGCTCGTGGAGATGGCACCCGCGGTCATCAAGTGCATAAATTCAGCTCAGATGGCGAGCTACTCATGAGTCTGGGAACAGCAGGAGTCGCTGCACTCGGAGAAACCACTTTCAACCAACCTTCTGACATACTTGTAGCGCCGAATGGAGATATATTCGTAGTAGACGGCCACGGAGCAGGAGGTAATAATCGTGTAGTTAAGTTTTCCAGTGACGGCACCTTTATAAAAGATTGGGGTGGAACTGGAAAAGAGCACGGCGAATTTAGAGACCCACATGCTCTGGCCATGGACTCTCAAGGACGCTTGTTCGTAGCTGACCGTTCAAATGCTAGGCTTCAAATCTTTGATCAAGAAGGAAACCATATCGCTACGTGGACCCAGTTCGGTCGGCCAAGTGGACTATTTATCGATAAAAATGATATCCTATACTCCGCCGATTCAGAATCTAATAATACCTGGGGTGCCAATCCTGGATGGAAGCGAGGTATTCGCATTGGGAGCGCCAGAAATGGTATGGTGACAGCATTCATACCTGACCCAGAGCCAGATCCCGACAATGCTGGCACAACCGCCGCAGAAGGTGTAATGGTAGATGATGAGGGGAACATCTATGGTGCAGAAGTCGGTCCTAGAATGGTCAAAAAATATGTAAAAAATTAGTTGCAATATTTAGTATTGACGGAAACGGAAGAAGATTTCAGGATTCTATCCTGGGATTTTCTTCCGTTTTTCCATATTTTCCCATGTAAACGTTAAACCTTCTAATTTCTTATCTAGCTCAGTTCTCTCCTTACTTAAGTTTGTTGTTTCCTGCGGATCGGTCCTTTCATAATAATCAGGCTCAGCAAAAATCTGGTCTATTTCTCTAATCCGAGATTCAATCGCATCAATCTGATTCCATAGTTCTTTTTCTTTTTTGTCAGCATCCTTTTCTTTCACATTTTTCTGGCTTGACGTCTTCGTAATGTTTTTCTTCAGTTTTTTTGTTTGTTTGGCCTTCAATACCACTCGATCAACATCAAGATGGTCATCACCACAGAAATGCACATACTCCTCATAGGTCCCCTTGTAGTCCAATATGCCCTCAGGGTTTATTTCAAGGATCCTATTAGCCAACTGTCCCACGAACCATCTATCATGGGAGACAAACACAAGAGTTCCTTCATAGGCTTTCAAACCCTTCACCAGTGCTTCTATCGATTCCAAGTCCAAATGATTTGTCGGCTCGTCTAACACAAGAACATTGGGGTTTAACATGGTCAGTCTTCCGAAGACCAGTCTTGCCGATTCTCCTCCGGACAGAGCGATTAAGCGTTTCTTGCTTTCATCTCCAGTGAAAAGCATCAAAGCCATCCTCGAGCGAACATAGCCAATATCCTTTTCAGGACAAAAACCCCATATCCATCCCTCTGCTGTTTCCTTGGACGATTTAAAATAATCCTTATTGTCCTGTGGAAAGTACCCCAAATGTGTCTCATAACCCCATTCTACTTCCCCTTCATCTGCCTGCAATTCTCCCATGATAATTTTCAGGAGTGTGGACTTTCCAATCCCATTGGGACCCATGATTGCCAAACGGTCTCCACGTTCAACAAGGATGTCCACTCCGTTTAATACCTGCTTAGTTCCAAATGCCTTCTTAACCCCTTTTACCTTGAGCACATCCCTACCACTTGCACGCTGCTGTTCAAAGCGAAAGGTGGGATACCTACGAGAAGTTGGAGGCAAAGTGACCAAAGCATCTGATTTTTTCTCGATCATTCTAATTTTACTTTGTGCTTGCCTTGCTTTGCTTGCTTTGGCTCGGAACCTATCTACAAATTTTTGATGTTCTGATATTTCCCGTTCACGGGAACTAATGTCTTTCTCTCTTCGCTCTCTTTCCGAGATTTTGGCCTTTAAAAACTGGGTGTAGTTACCGGTATACATTAGAACCGTTTCATAATCGACATCCAAAATCTTATTTGAAACATTGTCGAGAAATCGATGGTCATGGGAGATGACTACCACAGCTCCAGCAAAATCTCTCAGAAATGTTTCCAGCCAACGGATAGAAAGTATGTCCAAATGATTTGTCGGCTCATCCAGCAATAATAAATCAGGTGAACCCGCCAGTACCTGCGCTAGCAGAACTCTGAGCTTAAACCCTCCTGAAAGAGTCGATAACGGTTCTTGGTGGACATCTGCCGGCAAGCCAAGACCTTCCAGTATCTTGGTTGCCCTTGCTTCAGCTGTGTAGCCGTCATTCAATTGAATCATCTCTTCCAAATCAGAAAACTTATCAGCGTCGAACTCTTCTTCTGCATTAGCCAACAGAGCTTCTTTCGCTTCCATAGCTTCCCACAACTCGCTATGTCCCATCATAGCCACACTAATGATTTTTCTGTCTTCATAGAGATATTGGTCTTGTCTCAACATCCCCATTCTTAGGCGTTTTTGAATGGTCACAGAACCCGAACTCGGTTCAATGTCTCCGCTGAGGATACTTAGAAGAGTCGTCTTCCCAGAACCATTAGCACCGACTAGCCCACAACGATCCCCAGGGTTTATCTGGGACGAAACATTGGCGAACAGAATCCTGTCCCCATAAGTCTTGGTAATATTTGAAATAGAAATCATGGCAACAATTTAAATGAAATTCTTAAGATCGATATCCCCTTAGACAATCATAACCATAATTATCACGCCATCGGTAACTACTTTCATCTATCTAGCATAAGCTTAGATTGGATCCATGAAAAATATCATTTTAGTTGTCTCAGCTTTTCTGCTTGTATTCACCTTGTCGATTTCTGGACAAACTCCAGAAAAGCCCCACGTAGTGATCCTAACCACTGGGGGAACAATCGCATCACGTAGTGATGCTCCTAGCTTGGAAGGAAATGCCTTAGTACAGGCTGTTCCCCAGATTCTAGACTACGCCTCTGTTAGGGTTGAAGAGATCGCTCGGACTGGATCATCTCGCATAACTCCTAAGATATGGCTGCGTCTTGGAAAGCGTATTAATGAAATTTTCTCACAAGATTCAACTGTGAGCGGAGTGGTCGTTACACATGGCACAGACACCATGGAAGAGACTGCCTACTACCTCAACTTAGTCGTTAAAGATGATAGGCCGGTCGTCATGGTAGGGTCCATGCGGTCTGCCAATGTGATATCCGCTGATGGCCCTTCTAATCTTCTACAAGGGGTGAGAGTCGCCACAAAAACACATTCCAAAAACCGTGGCGTAATGATCGTAATGAATGATGAAATCAATTCAGCTCGTGATGCATGGAAAACGGACAACCAAAGAGTACAAACATTCCGCTCCACTGATCACGGAGTCCTTGGATATGCAGACCCAGATACGGTCATTTTTTATAGGAACCCTTCACATTTACACACTATAAACAGTGTTTTTCAATTGGATGAGGTAGAGATTCTTCCAGAAGTGCCCATAGTCATTGACTACGCAGGCTTCGATGGTTCTACCATTATTCATTGGAAGGACAGAAATCCAGCAGGAATAATAGTTCAAACTTTTGCAGGTGGACGAATGAGCTCCGGTGCTCTTGATGGGATCCGAAGAGCAACGGCAGATGGCATTCCCGTTGTCATCGCTTCAAGGGTACCTGGAGGTAGAATTCCTGGCAGTCCTCCCATAGCCGGAACCATACTGGCTCGTGATCTCCCGGCTCACAAGGCCAGAGTTCTCCTCATGGTAGCTCTAGCAGACCATTCCCATAAAGAAACCCTTACGTCTATCTTTAACCAATATTAGCATTAGAAACCTATAGGATTCACAGATTGTCAGAAGCCAACAAAATAGAAATCCCTAAAGCAAAGAAAGGGAAGAAAATCTGGAGAGCAATCTTCCACGCTATGAGTGGGACCCTGCTCGTCGGATGGATTATTACATTCGATATAGACAAACCCATGTATATAGCAGCGGTTACCGGCATCTTCACACTCTCACTTGCTTTCGATCTACTGCGGCTGCGGAACGAAGGAATCAACCGATTTTTTTTAGAAACTTTTCGGCGACTCGCAACACCACGTGAGTCCAAAAGCATCGCATCTTCCACCTGGCTAGCTTTCGGAGTCCTCATAACGTTGACTTTCTTCCCAGAAACCGCAGCATTATCAGCCATCTTAGTACATTCATGGGCCGATCCTGCAGCAGGATACGTAGGCCAGAAATGGGGAAAAAGACCATTTTTAGGTGGTAGCATAGAGGGAACCGTAGCTTTTATTTTTGTAGCATTCCTCACACTAAATATCGGCTACTCTCTGCAGGTATCTTTTTGTTCAGGTTGTTTGTGTGCATTAGTTGAACGGCTGGCATGGCCCATAGATGACAACTTATTGGTTCCACCTGTTTGTGCTGGGATACTCACAGCTCTGACACTGCTCCTCTAATCAACTCCTCAAGATCACTTTGTACTAAACAATAAAAAAACCCCTCCTGATTTTTATCCGTCAGAAGGAGTTTTACAAGTTTCATGAATAATGGGCCTGGGTAGACTCGAACTACCGACCTCACGCTTATCAGGCGTGCGCTCTAACCAACTGAGCTACAGGC
>JAPKDG010000082.1 GCA_028822645.1 Longimicrobiales bacterium
ATTTTCCCTAAAACTTAACTCCTAACTACTTTATAAGTATAATCTGACAAATAGGAGGTGGAATACCATGTATAAAAATAATAGTAAAATCTACCGTTTCGTATTAGTCCTAGTTGCTTTTTTCGGTTCCCCTCTGGAGGCTCAAGATAAAATTATACTAGATGAAGTCCGCAATATAATGGCAAACACCAGTGTCCAGGACGCGTTTGAGTATTTAGACTCTCATGACACAGAGACCTTGGAAACACTAATAACATTGACTGAGATTCCGGCTCCACCTTTTGCTGAAACAGAACGTGCACTCGCTTTCCTGGAAATGCTTAATCTCGCTGGAATTGACACTAGTTACATTGATGAAGTGGGAAATGTCATAGCCCTTAGAAAAGGATCTTCCCAGAACCCAACATCCCTAGTAATTTCTGGCCATCTGGATACTGTCTTTCCCGAAGGAACAAACGTTCAAGTGCGACAATCAGGAGACACCCTCAGGGCTCCGGGGATAGGCGACGATACCAGAGGCCTAGCTGCACTACTCGCTATCCTTAGAGCCCTAAATGCAAACAATATAGAAACAGAGCAAAATATTCTTTTTGTGGGGACCGTAGGTGAAGAGGGACTCGGAGATCTGAGAGGTGTCAAACATTTGTTCACTGAGAGCGACCTTGCGATTTCAAGCTTTATATCAATAGATGGCACTGGCGACACACGAGTGACCCACCAAGGTCTTGGATCTCATCGATACCTCGTAACGTTCGCAGGCCCAGGTGGACATTCTTGGGGAGCATTCGGATTGGTCAATCCAGCCCACGTCCTAGGTCGCGCTATGCATTACTTTGAGTTAGCAGCTGACGCATATACTAGGAGTGGGCCAAAGACAAGTTATAATGTTGGTTCTGTCCAGGGCGGTACTTCCATAAATTCGATTCCAGCTGAAGTGTCCATGCAAGTAGATATGCGATCTGAAAGTCAAGAACGCTTAATCGAAGTAGACAGTATATTTCACAGGTCAATAAATAGGGCTGTAGCAGAAATGAACTTAAACCGTAGGGCTGGCCCTCCCCTCACTGTGGATATCAAATTGATTGGAGACCGACCTTCCGGAGAGATCGATTCCCATGAGGCTCTTGTCCAAAGGGCCATAGCATCAACCGAGTTGCTAGGTATGACTCCTGTTCTGGGTAGAAGCTCGACTGATTCCAACATTCCTATTTCTTTGGGAATCCCATCGATAACGATAGGCGGAGGCGGAATCGGCGTGGCTTCCCATTCGCCAGACGAATACTATATCAATAGGAATGGTCCGAGAGGAATCAAGAGGGCGCTTTTGATTTTATTGTCCCAGGCCGGCTTAGCACCTATAAGCTAGCGGCTCAAATAAGTTGGAAGGATTCAAGTACATTTGTGTCTTTACTTCAGCCAGGAACACGCCTGAGCGGGAGCAACGGAACCGAATCACCTGGTGCTATATACCACTCTTCATACCTTTGATATTTCTGCAGATAATCGCCACCTGGAACCATTTTCCAAGTAATGGCTTCACTAGGTAGTAAATGCATATCTGTATCATCTGCCAATACTGGAGGGAAAAAAGCCTTACCCCCCGAATTTTCCAGTGGTTCCGGGGTCTTAAAAGACCAACTAACTGAAGTCACGGTAGTATCGCGAGCGAGAGTGATACTACCACTTATGGAAGGGTCATTATAGCTCTTAGGACAGAAAGATAAACTCCATCCGTCAGAATCCTCTCCCTGAACCCTGAAATAATGTCTTTCACCAAAGACTTCATCTATAAAATGAGGCGCAAAATCTGCTTCTAATGGTGGATATACCCATGATTCAAAAACCTCTATTCCATCAGTAGCACGTGTACTAAATGCATAACCCGTTCTCTCTATTCGCCTAGTCCAACTGAATCGTAACAGAGAGGAGGATCCTCTTTGATCCAAATTCAATTCTGGCAATTCCAATGTTCCCAAGTCAGAGATCGGCACGATAGTATCAGCTTCGGCCAAATAACTAGCGATACCCAGAGTATCCATCAAGCCATAGTATCTCCAGCTTGCTCGCTCCCACAGTTTCTTGGCCCTCACGTCACCTTGAGGAAATTGGCATGCACTCTGATTCATTGTCACAACTAAGCCATCAATCACAAGAGGATCTTCGATCATCACTAAAATATAATTTTCGGTTACACCCTTTAAGTTTAATTCTGTGACTCCAAAACCTAGTCCTGATGCACGCAAAAAAACTGCACTCGAACCAACTGTTTCCGAAAAACTAAACCGACCCTCTTCATTCGAAAGAACAGCGGAGATCCTCTGGACTTCACTCCATGCCTCTACAGTAACCCCTGCAACTGTCTTGCCCCCGCCAGTGGTCACAACCCCCGATATCTGTGCCGTTAAATCTCCGACAGTCGCGACCCACACAATTAGTCCAGCTAGACAGCCGATGTGGAGTCTTCGATAGTTGCTATTCTTCAACAATTAATTTCTTTCCGCGCTTCCATAAAAGATCCCGTTGAACAGAAGTGGAAAGGCTGCATGGGACTGTGCACGAAAGGTGATCCTAGGGGAGAACAGAAACATTTTTCCTGACCCCAGTTCAGCTTCTATCAGCGCGGTGCCCCCTTTCATCCTTTCCTGGCCCCATGCCCAACCACTCCTAAGTGGTGTCTCAGAATCAAACCAACCTAAGCTTTTGAGGCTCGCATCCTCTTGTTCCTTCTCTAGACTAAAGACTGGACTATGACTAATCATGACATCCAATCTATCTCCCAATCCATGGGTGAGAGGACTGTCATTTTCTATTTTTATAGAGTGCACTGAACCCGGCGTAAAATACTCATCTCTAGTAACTGGCCTGCCATCTTCCAATAAATGATTGGTTATAGGAAGACCAGCGTAATAGCCTAAAACAGCTGATCCTCCTATTGCGACTACGGTGCCTCCTTTTTCTACAAAATTCAATATTTCAGGTATACCCGAGTCTGCCGTCAAGCTTCCTAGGCGGTCATGATACATCTCTGGAATCGTACTAGGATCGAGGCTTCTCCTTCGTGAACCTTGATTGGAAGTCTCCATACTCGGAACCGCTCCATCTTCAAGAATGATGACATCAAATTTTGATACTAAATCCTCATTTGCAAGATCTTGGGGAAAGACAACAGTAAAATCGAATTCGAAGTCTTCCAAAATTTTTCTCGTCCAACCAGAAGGCATAGAACCACCATACTGATCCCACAAAGCAATACGAGGCTTGTTCAATCGAAGAGTCTCTCCTAGGGGTGCTGATGAGTTATGCAAGTTCACTCCAGTTTCCTCAATGAACATACTTAAGTCTTCAGTTGTAATCCCATCATTGGCCACATAGAATGCTCCGTCAGATAAATGGGCTACGTCAGGTTCTTCCAATAACCAATGCACTTCATGCCCTTCCTTTAAAAGTCTATTCAATACCAAAAAAGAATTATTTTGATTGTGATCAAACATATAACCTTGTCCGGATTGACCTATCACATTTCCGTCTTCAATCACCTGGAGTTTCTCGAGTTTTTCAAAAGGGCCGTCGAAGGCATGAAAAATTGGATCAAACTCTATGCCCATCTGGAAAGCCAATGTCCAACCGGCATTATCGTACGGTGGTGTGGGAGGTCCACCAGGGTATGCAAAATCGTTAGGATGCTGTTGTGGAGTAAACATGTCCATCACATGAGGACGGAATGCTTGACTCGTTTTGACAATGTAGGAACCAGCAGAATATGAGCTATTACCTATAGCAAAATTATTTCGTGCTCGGTGAACGTCCACACCATTCTTTATCAGTGTGTTTATGAACTTAGTTCCGGTGGCAAAATCTTCCTGATCCGATGGTATCACAAAACCTCTTGGATCAAGATCTTCTCGAGACTGCAGAGATGCCTGATAATCTGCCAGGTCTCCTAATGTGTTTTCACCTAGATTGTCTTGAGCCTTCTCGATCTCAAAAGGTAGTATCGTCCAACTGTCACTATTACCTCGTTC
>JAPKDG010000038.1 GCA_028822645.1 Longimicrobiales bacterium
ATCTATTTGGGGAAACCCGTATGTTTTATCAATAGTCTGTTCAAGTCTCTCGAGAATCGACTCTGGAGAAGCGACTGTGCATTCGGTGTCTAGAGCCATAGTTGAGAGTTTTGGTGGTCGCACAAAATTGTAAATATGGCACTGAGGATCAGTAGCGACCCAGGCCTAAGTATGGCAGGTTTGTGATCATTCGATACTTGCAGAGCATCCAAGTATTTGTGTGGAATTTATTTCCACTAGATAAGCGCCGGGATCTCCGAATTGAAGTTGGGGCACTTAAAAGAAACTAGAGAGTCTATTTGAGATATCCGTATACAGGTTTTCCTGGATACACGTCAGCTACTAAGGAGCCTTCTTTTACCACAAAAATACCATTTACCATTACATAGTGGTAACCCTTGGAATATTGTTTTGCATCTAAGTAAGTCGCTCCAGAGGCTACTAAGTTCGGATCGAAGACAACGAGGTCAGCATCTGCACCAACTTGAACTCGTCCTTTGGTTTTCATCCCTGGTGTAAAGTCTTGTAACCGCTGAGCAGGTAACAGTGTCATTTTGCGGATCGCTTCCATGAGAGTGAGAGCTTTTTTTTCTCTTACAAAATGTCCGAGCACTCGAGAAAAAGTACCAGCTGTGCGGGGATGCTCGAATCGATCACGCAGAGTACCAGCGTCTGAAGCGATAATCATTTGGGGATCTTGAAGGGCCAAGATTAAAGTTTCTTCTGTGTTCATATGCATTAGAACCCGGTCGTCTCCTATACCCGTGCGGAGAGCATCGAATTCTTCTTGAGTTAGACGTTCACCAGTTGACTTTGACTGAAGGTCCTGTGGGGTGACACCCCATCGATTTTCCCAGCCGGGGTCAAACATTAGAGTACGAATACGGTCGTTGGATGCGTCCCAAGGGTACATTTCTGTTGAGATATCAATACCGTTACTACGAGCATTGTTCATTATATCCACCAATTCAGAGGTGGCAGACATAGCCATACTGTTGATGTGTACGACGTGAGCGCAGGACCCAGAAATCGCTGAATTTGAGATGACTTCTTGGAGTGCCTCAAATGTGCTATATGGTTCAATCAGGCTACCATATCGAACATGAGTGAATAAGCACATCTCGTTTTTGGCTGTTACAAGGTTAACATCCAGCATCTCGGGTCTTGTAATTCCTGGAGCGTACTGTGTTCCACTACCGACACCTATGGCACCCGCCATCAAACCTTGCTGAAGAGTTGGAATAAAATCTTCGTATATGTGTTCCGGAATTTTCTGGGAGATGATAGTCAAGTTTGGATTTAAAGTACCCCTTAGGCGGCTTTCAGCTTGATCTTGGAGGTGCCGTCTTACAGCAGTGTGACTTACACTCGCACCATAGTTCATTAGTTCTTGACCCTGCTTTGACTCATACCAGGAATCAACTGGATATACGCCTGATTCTAACTCTAGTCGAGTAGTCCGTCCGTCCATCACTTGGTAAGCAGCTGTTTCGTATCCTTCAGAATGAGAATGTAAGTCAATAAATCCAGGAGCTAGAACCAGCCCAGAGGCGTCAATCTCAAGAGATCCAGTCAACACCTCCGTCGAAACAGCCATAATTTTGTCATTGACTATACCTACATCCAGAATGGCATCGAGGTTAGTTTCAGGGTCAAGGACTCTCGCGTTGTGAAAAACGATTTCATAACGGCCCTGCACTTTAATAGGATTTGGTGTAGCACCGTCCGAACAGGTCGCAATTGAAAAAACGAGAACGACTAATGCCAGGTATTTGATATTTAGATCAGGATTTTTGCCCATTGGTCGTTCTCCGTGAGAAGTGCTCCACCTTTAGATTTAAATACCTTTCTACACTCAGATGAACTCTTTGGCCACTCTATTGTTTTATTGATCCATATTTTTCTAATATTTCTAGTTATCCGGGGAAACTCCTGGTGGCTGGGCGACACTCGGGCCACTGTTCTCCCTGAGGGAGCATTCGTTGTGTAGGTGAGATTCTTTCTGGATCCTCTGAGGCAAGATAAGCGAGCATCGCCGCAAGTGTAGCGTTGTTTTTCAAGTCGTCAAAAACGATTTTATCAAAAGTGTCCAAATCAGTATGCCAAGTGTATTGTCGGTAATCTGGATAATGAGATTGCAATCTAAAACCAGCTGCTCCCCGGCAAATGAATGACATGTGGTCACTGCCTCCTCTCTCGGGTACACCGGGAATGTCCAAATCAATGTGTCCGCTGATATCTGAGGGAATCTTACTAAACCATCGTCCGAAATGCTCCCCAGCTTCGCTGAAGCCTTGCATACGGATGTAATCTATGCGCCAAGTCCCATTATCTTGGTTGAATGCGGCCTGAAGTCCATCTACTACCTCTGGATGGTCTTCGGCAAAAGCAGCTGAACCGATTAGCCCTTGCTCCTCGCCGCCCCAATGACCTACTAGGATAGTGCGTTGGGGATTAGGATAGGCTTTTTTCAGTATTCGCATTGCTTCCATCATCATTACAGATCCTGTCCCGTTGTCAGTTGCTCCAGAAGCTCCATCCCAAGAGTCGAGGTGGGCAGACAGGAGTACAAATTCTTCTGGTATTTTTCGTCCCTTGATTTCACCTACGACGTTAAAGACTGGCACTTCACCTAAGTTCGTAGATTGAGCATCTAGCCTAAGGATCGGACCTTGTTGTTTTTTGGCTAGGCGGGCTATGAGTCCGTAGTCTTCACAGCTTAAATGTATGGAAGGGATCTCATCGGTGAATGTAGAAAATATCTTGTTTGCTCCCCATCCATTAGACCACCTGCTTGTGACGACTCCGAGTGATCCGGCCTCCTCAATGGCTCTAGATGCTTGGTTGATTCCACCTATGTTGCGTAACCCTTCACTCCATTCTTCCCTGATAGATCGTTGAAGGCGTCCCATTTTTTCTAGTGATTGTTGAGTGGCTAATTCTTGCCAGCTTTCGGGAGATCTACAAGTAGGCTCGAGGAAAGAAATGGCTATGAATTTTCCTTCTACGGTTGGCAACCATTTTTCAAAATCAGCCTGAGAGGCAAAGCGGGGCATCATCGCAACAGGGCCTTCAACAGGGCCATCTGTTCCTGGGCTCCATGCTAGCATAGTACCATTTAGGGTTCTTTTCCGGGGTTCCACTAAGTCTATATGAGTGTGCCCCCGGTCCCACCCTTTCCATGTCCCGTACTGTTCTTTGCCAGCTGTTATTCCCCAGCTATTATACATATCTGTCACCCAATTGATTGCTGCGAGTTGGTTCGGACTACCAGAGAGGCGTGGTCCAATTGAATCAAGTAGCACTTGAGCCAGATCTTCCACTTGAGAGCTCTCTGTCATCCCTTCTTCCCAGATCATCTTGATGACTTGATCATTACTAGGTAGATCTTGGGACATACCATTCTCTGCACAGATAAATAAGAAGAGACAGGTGGTAGTAAAAACATTGGTAATTCTTCGACTATTATGCATGTTTTTCTCCGTGGAATCCAGCAATCCCAGTGATTTGTTAGGGTGTCATTATTTGTTGGGTCACAACGAGATAGCTCAAATCATGTAGTGTTCGAGCGATCAAGAAGTTTTGCTAATGTCAGCAATTTGCCTATTTTTGTGGTACTTTAACCACAATAGTACGCTGATTTTACAGTGCTTTTTTTCAGGAAACTTTACTAGTGTAGCTCTAATTGCAGTCCAATGAAACATCCTTGAGGAATTCTAGAATGAATGCAAGTGTAAGTCAGGGGAGAATCCGAATTCTTGTAGCAAAGCCGGGACTAGATGGACATGATAGAGGAGCTAAGGTGATAGCTGCCTCTTTTAGGGATGCTGGGTTCGAAGTCATTTATACTGGACTCCGCCAAACCCCTGAAATGATCGTGAATGCTGCTATTCAAGAGGACGTGGCTATTGTAGCACTATCGATATTGTCTGGTTCTCACATGACTCTGTTCCCTAAAATTTTATCGTTATTAAGAGAAGAAGGAGCCGATGATGTACTGCTCACTGGAGGCGGAATTATTCCAGAGAAAGATATGATCTCGCTGTCCGAGCTAGGTGTGGGTCGCCTTTTCGGTCCAGGTACTTCGACAGAGGATATAATAGAGTACGTTAGAGATTGGCATAGTAATCGGGAGACAGAAAATAGTGGCCGGTAATATTTATACCTATTATCGGTAAGTCATTTTTTACATGTGGGGCTTGCAATGAAACTTGGCCACAGAGGGCTACTTAGGTGGAAAGTTCGTATTTTTGTATCAGGTGCTTGCTTAGCTCTGGGCGGAATGTTTCTCGACAATCTATTGTTAATCCTTCTGGCCATCACGGTGCTTACAGGGGGTTGCGTTGTAGCTTGTTATGCTAAGAGGTATCGATATCGTAGCGAAGGTCAGTCAGTAGATACGCCTTGAAGTCATCCGGATCAATATGTGGCCATAAGGTCAAACCTAGGTTAGATTCATTCGGTTATACATACATCGATTTGTGCTCAGACTTTTAGTGGCGCTCATTTTTGGTAGCCATTGTAATATGAAATTAGAGTTATCAATAGCTGAACGGATTTAGTAGAAAATTTCTTTCAAATAGATTTATTAGGATAGTTGGAAGCAGGTTCCTAGTGTGGAACGATACATCTACCTAGATGTTTTTCAGGTGATAATTAGTAGTTAAAATTGAACGTATAGGGCTTAATATCACTAACTTAGTGGTAATTTAAAGCCCCGTTACGTGCACAACAGGAAAGTTTTATTTGGTCTTTGGCCCGTCAAAGTGGGCCCTGATTGTGGTCGGCTCCGTTCTTTGGGAAGATGAAACTCAATGACTGGTTCCGAGACAGTTTGGGCGGACAACGGGTGGCCAGATAGTGCCTTCCGGGAGAAAGAAAATTGAGGAGAGAAATCCTCGTGAGCGCTACCAAGCATGAATCTTGGGTAGCACTCATGGAAGACGAGAAGTTAGTAGAAGTGATGTTCGATCGTTCTGACCAAGATCGATTGGTGGGCGGTATTTATCTTGGAAAGGTTGAAGCCGTCATTCCAGGAATTCAGGCTGCTTTTGTCGACATCGGATCTGGAAAGGCCGGATTTTTGCATGTGTCTGACCTAGACTGGAATCATGATGAATCTGGTGAAACCCGATCCAAATCTGGAAGAGGAAGGCGAGATAGGCGTTTCCCGGCCATCCAAGATAAGATTAAAAAAGGCCAATCGATCATTGTGCAAGTTACGAAGGAACCCATAAGCACCAAGGGTCCCAAGCTGACAACACAGATCTCACTTCCCGGAAGATTCCTGGTGTATATGCCGGGATCTTACCATGTGGGGATAAGCCGAAAAATCGAAGATCGCGGTGAAAGATCTCGACTGAGGAAACTAGCTAAGGAAGTATTGCCCCAAGATGGAGGTGGTATAATCGTTCGCACTGTTAGCGAAGAGCTTAACAGAGAAACATTCGAAAAAGAGTTTAAGAGGCTGAGTTCTAACTGGACAGAAATTCTTAAGAAGAAAGATAGCCTACAAGCTCCAGCACCCTTGCAACGTGAAGCCAGTCTAATTAGCAGCGTGATCAGAGATCTTTTTAGTAGTCGCTTTGAATGCATTCAAGTAGATAGTAAGAAGGCTTACCAAGAAATTCAGCAATATGTTGAAAGCGTGGCCCCTGAACTCAAAGATAGAGTGGTTTTATACGATGGCCCAACGTCTCTTTTTGATAAGTATGGAATCGACAGTGAAGTTCAAGGGACATTCGAAAAACAGGCGATGCTCCCTTCAGGGGGACATATCGTCGTTGAACAGACTGAAGCTCTTGTGTCTATAGATGTTAATACTGGTAAGTATATCGGGAAAAAAGACCCTGAAAAAACTATCTTTATTACTAACATGGATGCTGCAGGTGAAATAGCTAGGCAATTGCGTCTAAGGGATATAGGGGGAATAATCGTTTGTGATTTTATTGATATGGAATCACAAAAACATAGAGATAAAGTCCTTAATGAAATGAAAATCCATCTAGCTAAGGACAGAGCTCGCACCAAAGTTTCTGACTTCTCTAGATTAGGATTAGTTGAGATGACTCGTCATCGTGTACGGCCATCTCTTTTTCATTCACTGACACTGCATTGTGAACATTGTGAGGGAGGAGGGCGTGTCTACACTCCCGAAACTGTAGTACGTAAAATTGAAAGAGCTCTCAATAGATTGTCCGAAAATGAAAAAGAAAAACGTGTCTTAGTCCGGCTTCACCCTGGGATAGCGCTGAATATATTCGAAAAGGAACCCGATTTTTTGCGGAACGTTAGTCGATCTACCAAGTTGCGGGTAGCTCTGCGTGACGACCCGTTATTGAGGGAGGATGAATTTAGGATTTTATCTGGAACGGCGGAGACAGATGTTACTTCCAGGTATGCATCTATGTAAGAAGGGGTTGACCGGGATTTCACATTTCATAAATTTCGCGGTACTTTGTTGTAATTAAAATTACCGCCATTGAGGCATATTATGTACGCAGTTTTTGAGACAGGCGGAAAACAGTTCCGAGCAGAGTTGGGCGGCACAATGCGCGTTCCAGTTTTGGACGTGGAAGAAGGAGACACAGTTTCCTTTGATAGGGTACTAATTGGGTCGGATGGAGATGCAATTTCTGTCGGTGATCCAGTGGTTAATGGTGCAGTAGTAACCGCTGAGGTTTTACGTCACGGCAAAGATGACAAGATAATAGTTTTTAAGAGAAAACGCCGTAAGGGCTATCGTAAGAAGCAGGGTCACAGACAAAAATTTACTGAGATTAGAATCTCAGATATTGTAGGCTTTGGATAGGAACTCATTGAATAGAATGTTCCTGGAGATATAATGGCGCATAAAAAAGGTGTCGGTTCAAGTAGGAACGGGCGGGACAGTAATCCTAATCGTTTGGGTGTGAAGCGATTTGGAGGGGAATGGGTCAATGCTGGTTCAATCATTGTTCGACAAAGAGGTACTCATTTTCACCCTGGATTCAATGTCGGCAAAGGTGGAGATGACACGTTGTTCGCAAAAGAAAATGGATTTGTAAAATTTGAAACTTATCGTCGACGCAGGGCGGTTTCAGTCCACCCTTCTTCCGATTCCTAGTTAAGTAATTTCAGGAATTAATTTCGTCATAAAATTCCATTAGGGGACACCCTTCAGCTCTAAAATTCCTTAGGTTGGACCTTTTAGGTTCTGACTTTGTATATTTAGACAAAACAAGATCACTTTGTTGGAGTCCATGGAAAATCTCATGAAATCCCAGAAGGCACTCAGTAGAGAGACGGCTAAAAAGCTACTATTTGTAATTTTTGGTGCTGCATTGCTATGGAATGTTGGAACTAGATTAAGTTTGATTGTTAGAGCGAATGATATCGTTCAAGGAAACAATGGACTCGTCCCTTCTGCTATGAAGGCTATGGAAAGTGAATTTATTAACGTCAAGTTGCCCTTGGAAATGAACAAAGAAGTTGAGTATTGGATGCATCATTTTTCGACGTTAAAAAGGGAAGCATTTCTAGAGCAACTGTCCAGGGCGGGACTTTATTCAGAAATGATTCGGACAAAACTGATCGAATACCAAATGCCAGAAGAATTACTTTACCTTGCCCAGATTGAATCCGGTTATATGACCAAGGCTCGGTCGGTATCGTCAGCGTCTGGGGTTTGGCAATTTATGGGTCCAACCGCCAGGCAGTATGGGCTAAGAATAGATGGATATGTTGATGAAAGAAGAGATCCTGTTAGAGCTACAGACGCTGCTGTCAATTATCTGAGGGAACTGTATGAACGCTATGAGTCTTGGTACCTGGCCGCAGCCGCATATAATGCGGGACCTACCAGAGTGTCTCGTCTCCTTAGGCAACACACGGATGGCAGAGTAGGCGATGAGAATCTTTATTGGGAGATTATAGACCATCTTCCCAAAGAAACAGCTCAATATGTTCCTAAGCTTCTAGCGGTTACTTACTTGGCAAAATATGGCCAGATTTCGGGTGTATCGGAGAGCACTCCATATGTTTATGATGATGTCTGGACACCTGGAGGAATTATCCTATCTGATTTAGCTCAGAGGCTTGGGATGCCCAGTTCATTAATTGAGGATTTGAACCCACACTTGATCCGTGGGATTACCCCACCTGGGGAGATTTATTTACTGAGAGTTCCGGTCGGCAGTTCTACTAAGGTAGTCTCGGTGGTGGGGTTCCCGGAACGCATCGTACATTTGGCCGATGACTAAGACTTTTTAGGACTATGTTCTCTTTATAAAAAAGGAGACACAATGCTGGTGTTTGCTTTTGAAATGTGACAGACTTGTTATCTGTCGAAGTCCAGTTCTAGACTCACGGAAAGTAGTAGCTGAACATAGATTATAAAGTCCTTGTGTTCGGCACTATGAGTTGGAAGTGGTCAATTGGTGAGTGTAAAGCATAAACAGTGTGAGTCGGCTAACTCGCTGTGACCTTGGAATCTGAATAGATTTTCTGAAAATGGACGGAAATCTGGCAATTGGTCAAAAGGAAGGAGGGTGAAAATGTTATTACGTATTTTCAGGATCCTAGTTTTAACCATTTGTAGTTGTTTGGGAAGCCTTGGAATCCTTTCTGGACAAACAGGCTCTAAGGTTCTGAGGGTCCCGGTTGTTGGGACGATAGAGATGGGTCTCGCCCCCTTTATTCAGCGGTCAATTAAAGATGCTGAGGTCATGCAAGCTAGTGCGGTAATCCTAGATATTGACACACCTGGAGGACGAGTAGATGCAGCTGAGCAGATTGTCGACGCCATATCCGATTCTGAGGTGCCGGTGTTTGCTTTTGTGAACAGAAGGGCTTTTTCTGCTGGAGCACTGATTTCTCTGGCAACCGAAAAAATCTATATGAGGCCAGGCTCAGTCATAGGGGCTGTGACACCTGTGGATGGTTCTGGGACAAAAGCTTCCGAAAAAATTGTTTCTGCCATGCGAAGCGAGATGAGATCGTTGGCTGAAGCTCACGATTTGGACCCTAAAGTTGCTGAAGCTATGGTTGATGAATCGTTGGCAATTCCAGATATAATTGAAGAAGGGAAGCTTCTCACTTTGACGGTGGAAGAGGCAGTCAGTCTGAATTATGCGTTTGAAGTGGAAGATATGACAGCACTTCTCAACGACCTCGAATTGGGCGATGCCGAAGTGCTTACCGCCGAACTAAATTGGGCGGAAAAATTGGTACGATTCTTTTCTAATCCGATCGTGGCTCCGTTCCTTCTGTCATTGGGGTTCCTCGGATTAATGATAGAAATTCGAACGCCAACGTTTGGCCTCGCTGGTGGGGCAGGGTTGATAGCTCTATCTCTTTTTTTTGGATCAAATGTTATCTTGGGATTGGCTGGTCTAGAAGATTTATTACTTTTCGCTGCCGGGATTCTGTTCTTGGGAATAGAAACCTTAGTGATTCCTGGTTTCGGTGTTTTTGGGATTCTCGGTATAGTTGGAATACTTGGAGGTGTTTATATGAGTATGTTAGGGAACCTTCCAGGACCGGAAGAGATAAGCCGTAGTGGGGCGGTTCTGGCTGGTACTATGGTGCTTATCGTGGTCATGTTATGGGCAATGATTAAATATTTGCCTAAAAATGTACGCTTATATCGTTCTGGCATTTTTCTTGGGACACAAGAAGATCGGTCAAAAGGTTATGAATCGGCAAAAACTCGTGAAGACCTCGTTGGTCTAGAGGGTGTTTCTCTGACTGATCTTAGACCTTCAGGGTTTGCTATTTTTGGACAGGAAAAACTTGATGTGGTTTCGGAATCGGAATTTATAGAAGAAGGAACTTCGGTTCGTATTGTCAGCGCAGAAGGATCTCGCCACGTTGTTAGGACTATTAGTGACAATTCAATTGGATAGAGTTATTGGCCCTGTTCTGGGCTGACATGAATGTAAAACATAAATAAAGGATAAAATTATGCAGAACGGTGATATTTTCAGCATATTCGTAATGGTTGGTGCTCTCCTTTTAATCTCTATCGTTGCATGGGCAGTTCCAGTACGATTGTGGGTTGAAGCTATATCTGCAGGCGTGAATATAAAGATCACCTATTTAATCGGGATGCGCTTGAGGAAAGTAACGCCGGCTGCAGTAGTTAGGCCTTTGATTTGGGCTAGCAAGGCTGGAATTCCTTTGGACATCAACGATCTGGAAGCACATTATCTCGCCGGCGGAGATGTTATGAGAGTGGTCCGGGCTTTGATTAGTGCCGACAAGGCTAGCATTAAGTTGGGTTTCCAACAGGCGGCTGCCATTGATCTGGCTGGAAGAGATGTTTTCGAAGCTGTTCAAGTTTCTGTTAATCCGAAAGTCATCAATACTCCTAAGGTGGCAGCTATGGCCAAAGACGGGATACAATTGATTGCACAAGCGAGGGTTACTGTCCGAGCTAACATAAATCGCTTAGTAGGTGGAGCTGGGGAAGATACCATTCTGGCTCGTGTCGGCGAAGGGATTGTGTCGTCAATCGGATCAGCGGAAAATCACCAGGCTGTTTTGGAAAATCCAGATGCCATATCGAAGAGTGTGTTAGCAAAGGGTTTGGATTCCGGCACGGCTTTTGAAATACTTTCTATTGACATTGCTGATGTAGATGTCGGGAAAAATATTGGCGCGGATCTTCAGGCTCACCAGGCGGATGCGGATAAACAAGTGGCTCAGGCTAGAGCTGAAGAACGTCGGGCGATGGCTGTCGCTCTAGAGCAGGAAATGACGGCTAAGGTCGAAGAAATGAGGGCGGAGCTGGTGAAGGCCGAGGCTGAAGTCCCAGCAGCAATAGCAGAAGCTTTTCGACAGGGACATATGGGCGTCATGGACTATGTTCGTTACAACAACATGCAATCTGATACCGAAATGCGTAGATCTATCGCAACTGGCGAGGAAAAAGATATAGAGCCGCTGGCATAAACTAGGAAGAAATTAATGGAATTTTTCGGCGACATATTTTGGCTGGTCCTAGTCGGCCTTTGGATTTTCAATCAAGCCCGTGGCTTGACGAAAAGGCAAGGAAATGCAATCAATGTTCAAGATCAAGGGTTCGCAATAGCAGAAGAAATGGAAGAGAGGCAACTTGCTCAAGACAGCAGGAAACAAGAAAGATTGCTGAGCAATGCGCAGAACTATTTTAGTGATTATGGAGAATTGGAGGAAGATCAGTCCGAGCCGTGGGAGACAGGTTCGATTGTCGAAGAGCAAGTCATAGATTTAAGCAATACGAGTTTCAAGATTGACCATCCTGTTAGGCATGTGAGGGATAAAAATACTAGTCTTGTAACTTATTTAACTGGTGGAGAAGTTGAACATTTACAGAGGGCAGTAGTCCTGTCCGAAGTGCTAGGCCCTCCAGTTTCCATGAGAAAATTGCAAGAATAGTTTCCTCATGGAAACTGGAACCACCATCCTTATCTGTTTGAGCGAAAAGGATTTCAGATATTTTCTGATGCTATGTTACGAAGAACTGTCTGCAAGATGCCGCCATTTTGGTAGTACTCTACGTCTGCTTCGGAATCTAGCCTGGCCACAGTGTTAAACTCTATTTGTTCTCCGTTC
The DNA here is from genome assembly GCA_028822645.1 of Longimicrobiales bacterium. Taxonomy (GTDB): domain Bacteria; phylum Gemmatimonadota; class Gemmatimonadetes; order Longimicrobiales; family Gaopeijiaceae. Next base: position 11,575 of record JAPKDG010000038.1, read on the forward strand.
TCTTTTTGGGCTATAACTGTCAGGCATTTACTGGGATAAAGCCCTTCGGAAACACCTGAAATGTTGTAGATTTCTTTTCCGGAAAGACCGAGAGTTTCTGGGGTGACCTGATCTTCAAATTGCAGGGGCAATACCCCCATTCCTACTAAGTTACTTCTATGTATTCTTTCATAGCTTTCAGCTATCACTGCTTTGACACCTAAAAGAGAAGTTCCTTTGGCCGCCCAGTCTCTTGAACTTCCTGTTCCATATTCCCGACCTGCTAGAATTACTAGGGGTGTTCCTTCTGACTGATATTTCATCGCAGCTTCGTAGATCGAGGTTATTTCTCCACTGGGAATGTGCAGTGTTCGACCACCTTCCTGATCATTTAATAACAAGTTCCGGATCCGAATGTTCCCGAAGGTTCCTCTTATCATGACTTCATGACTGCCACGTCTAGATCCAAAAGTGTTGAATTCCCGTGGTTCTACTCCATTCGACCTCAAGTACTGTCCAGATGGTTCATCTTTAGGGATTGCTCCTGCAGGTGAAATATGGTCTGTAGTAGTCGTGTGCCCAAATATCCCGAGGACCCTGGCCCCTGAAATGTCGCTGGGAGCAGGGACTTCCAGTGACATTCCCTTGAAGAATGGTGGGTTCCGTATGTAAGTAGATGTGTCATCCCAGTCGTAGAGATACTTGTCTCCAGTTGGAAGTGGAAGTTGTTTCCAGAGGTCATTTCCTTCGAACACCTCAGCGTAACGTTGCTTGTACATACTCGGATCAAGAGCTTCTTTGAGGGTTTTATGGATTAAAGTAGAACTGGGCCAGATATCTCGAAGGAAAACAGGAGATCCTTCAGGATCATTGCCGATAGATTCGGTCTCCCAATTAATGTGGACGTTCCCTGTAAGTGCATAAGCTACTACTAGCATAGGGGATGTCAGGAAATTTGCACGGATATCAGAATGGATCCGCGCTTCGAAATTTCGATTCCCAGAAAGTACAGATGCTACAACAAGCCCATTCTTTTTAATGGCTTCACCTATTGATTCTGGAAGTGGACCTGAGTTGCCGATACAAGTAGTACATCCATAACCGACTACACCGAATTTCAATTCTTCCAAGTACTTCATCAGGCCGGATGCTTCAAGGTAATCGGTCACAACTTTTGACCCGGGCGCCATGCTTGACTTGACCCACGGTTTAGTCATGAGTCCGTATTCAACAGCTTTTTTTGCGAGCAGGCCGGCTCCAATCATGACAGAAGGATTGGAAGTGTTAGTACAACTGGTGATAGCAGCGATAACGATCTCACCATCTCCGATTTTGTGATGTTCCCCATTAATGTGCACCGTGGCATTTCGTTTTTTGGCTGGATCATATGTAAAACCAGAAGGAACCAGATCAGCAAGTCCACTTTTAAATGTTTCAGGGAGTGCGTGTAGTGGGATACGATCTTGAGGTCTTTTGGGGCCAGCGACACTGGGTTCAACTGTAGATAGATCCATCTGTAAGACGTGAGTGTATGAAGGGTCCGGAGTTTCATCTGTCCGAAATAGACCTTGTTCCTTGGAAATCACTTCTACCCGTTCGATAAGATGTTCAGGTCTGCCAGAGCCCCTAAGATAGGATATGGTTTCTTGGTCGATGGGGAAGAATCCTATTGTAGCTCCATACTCAGGTGCCATATTGGCTATAGTCGCCCGGTCAGGAAGACTTAGCTTGGATAGTCCCGGACCAAAATATTCTACAAAATTACCCACCACTCCATGTTCTCGAAGCATCTGTACTACATGAAGCACGAGATCTGTAGCGGTGGATCCTTCGGGAAGCTCTCCAGAGAATTTTACCCCGACTACTTCAGGCAAAAGCATATAATAGGGTTGTCCCGTGAGGACAGCTTCAGCTTCAATGCCCCCGACTCCCCAGCCAACGACTCCCAGCCCATTGATCATCGTAGTGTGAGAGTCGGTTCCGACGAGTGTGTCGGGAAAAGCCAACTGGGTTCCAGTTGCATCTTTCCTTCTTTGGACTACGGACGCTAGATATTCAAGATTTACCTGATGAACAATTCCAGTTCCTGGAGGAACAACTCTGAAATCTTTGAAGGAATTTTGGGCCCACCTAAGTAAAGTATACCTTTCTCTGTTACGTGCAAATTCTCTTTCTACGTTCTTTCGGTATGCGTCAGGGCTACCAAAGAAATCTACTTGGACGGAATGATCAATGACTAAATCCACTGGCACTACTGGATTTATACGGCGGGGATCTCCACCCAGGGATTTCAGCCCATCCCGCATCGCAGCCAGGTCTACTACGGCAGGCACTCCAGTGAAGTCTTGTAGGATGACTCGGCTTGGCATAAAGGGCACGTCGGCTCCAACCTTAACGGGATTCCAATTGGCCACTGCATCTACATGAGACTCAGTTACGTGCTTGCCTGCTGAATTCCTCAAAACATTTTCGAGTAAAACCCTTATGGAAAAAGGAAGTCGATCAAGGTCTGTGATTCCCATTGAATCGATCTTGTTGAGTCTGTAGAAGGTTGTGGATCCTTCTTTGAGATCAACAGTAGATTGTGCTCCGTAGGGATTACTGGACATTATTGGGCCTTTGGATTTTAAGTTTAAGCTTTGTCGACAAGGTGTAGTTCAGATTTTCAATTTATTTTTTTGCACGAAATGAAGTACCCAGGTCAATCGAAATATCTTTCCTGATATTGATTCCTTCAAGATACTTAACGGAGTAAGCCTATTCGTGGAAGGAGTTTAAGGATTCCCCAACCAGAAAATCCAGCTATTAAGATGCAGGTTACTCCAATTGCGCTATGTCCATAGATGATGAACCCAGTTCCAAAAATGCAACTATAGACTAATACACAACCAAGAAACCAAGAGAGTAAACTGGCTGTAAGTTCTGATTTTTCAGTGTTGTCATACGCTTCTTTTTCACTTTCAGTGAGCAAGGTGTGCCATCCAGATCCTAGGGGTCTGATTTTGTGGTAGAAATTCCTTAAAGTTTCGGTATCTTCGGGTGCTGTAAGTAAAGTGACTACCAACCAACCAGTAGTAGTTATGATCACACTGACTACAAGGGTAGTGGATGGGCTCCAAGGCTGAAACCCAAGTTGAGTATGTACGAAACCGAAGTACAGAGCAGTCAAGAAGGAAATAGCCATGGCTGCTATCTCAGTCCAACCGTTTATTCGCCACCAGAACCACCTAAGAAGAAAAACCAAGCCAGTTCCAGCACCTATTTGTAGAAGGATTTGAAACGCTTGCATGGCAGTTTGCAGTTGCAACGCTACAATGGATGATATCAACATCAGCCCCAAGGTGGAAAATCGGCCCATCCTGACATAGTGTTTCTCTTCACGATTCGTGCGATAAAATCGGCGGTAAACATCGTCTATAAGGTATGAGGAGCCCCAGTTTAGATGGGTGCTAATTGTGGACATGTATGCAGCTATTAGGGATGCTACGACCAATCCCAGGAGGCCATGTGGGATGAAGGTCAACATAGCAGGGTATGCCATATCGTGGCCAAGGACAGTTTTGTCGACATTGGGGAAAGCCAGGGCTAGATCTTCTATAGTTGGATAAACAACCAACGAAGCCAGGGCTACTAAGATCCATGGCCATGGTCTAAGAGCGTAGTGGGCGATGTTAAACCACAAGGTAGCTTGGAGGGCGTTCTTCTCGTCTTTTGCGGCCAGCATACGTTGTGCTGAGTAGCCACCTCCTCCAGGTTCTGCACCTGGGTACCAGGTGCTCCACCATTGAACTGCTAGAGGAATTATTAGTATAGCTATTACCTCACTTGGATTTGAAAAATCAGGCAGAAAAGAAATCTTATCAGCAACTACTGGGTTGATCATGAGTCCTGACAATCCACCTACTTCAGGAATTTGCAGAGCATAGAAGGCAGCGAGAATTGATCCGACCATTGAGATCCCGAATAGTAGCAAATCTGTCATCAGGATTCCTCTTAACCCAGATGTTGCTGAATAGATTAATGTTACAGTCCCAGCGACTAGAACAGTGGTATACTTGTCCACTCCTAAAAGTACCTCCCCGATCTTGATCGCAGATAGAGTCACTGATGCCATGATCATTACATTGACGAATACTCCTAGGTAGATTGCTCGGAAGCCTCTTAGGAAGGCAGCTTTTTGACCACTATATCGCAGTTCATAAAAACCTATGTCTGTTATTACTCCTGAGCGTCTCCATAGTTTAGCATAAAAAAAGACAGTACACATGCCTGTGATGACAAAATTCCACCAGATCCAGTTTTGACTGACTCCACCGTTCCGGACTAAATTTGAAACGAGATTAGGAGTATCACTTGAGAACGTTGTTGCAACCATCGATGTGCCAAGTAACCACCAAGGCATGGAACGTCCTGCTAGAAAGTATTCTTCTGTGTTCACTCCTGCTTTTCTGGCAAAGATCAAACCTAGTGATATTACCGTGAGCCCATACAGGGCTAACACAATCCAGTCTAAGGGGGAAAGTTGCATTGATCTTTTAGAATAAGGCTCAGGTTTTTGGATGCTCCAACTAGAAATCAAGTGCAGATTTTAAGTGGATACAAAAGCTGGAGTACTAGAGTGCTAATGTACAATCGATCCCTGGATTAGTACAATGAGGCCTTTCAATGATCAATCTCATATTGTATGGGCATACCAAGTCTTGGCGGGATTATTGTACCTTGGGATTGATCTGCCCCGATACAAGAATAGGTGACTTGAAAAGATTCAAAGGTTTCTAACTCATTATTCAATAAGGAAATATTATGAGAATATCAGGAATTTCTATGTTGTTGTTGGTAGTTCTGTTAGGATGTGAGGATCACACAGTTGATTTTTCTATTGATCTCGATCAACAAGCTAGGTCTTATGTTGATCCCAGATCTCCAGGAGATGCTAGTTTGCCCCCATTCAGTGGGGCTGTGCAGGTCGGTCCTACTTTGTACATATCTGGGACGCTAGGCCTCGAGGATAACCAACAAGTCCCGGAGACTGCCGAAGGTGAAGCGAAGATCGTATTAGACAATATAAAGTCTAGCTTAGAAGCAGCGGATATGACCATGGATGATTTAGTATATGTTGACGTTTTCAGCTCCGACGTGGCGGATTATGATGCTTTCAATGGAGTCTATAGAACTTATTTCGAGAAAGAATTTCCTGGTCGGGCTTTCGTAGGATCGGGGCAGTTACTTTTCGGAGCTAGGTTTGAGGTTAAAGCAATTGCAGTCAAGAGGAAGTGAAGTTTCCAGCTTGTGTGATATTCATCCTGATTTAGGACTGGAGTGAACATGCGAATTATACAGAAAACAGAACGGGCTCATGGTCTAGCGGATGAGGCAAATTTTGTTCTTCCCGCATTGACACAGCAAATGTTGGGAAAGGACGATGGCATCCCAATTCGAACCTATAGAGTCACCTTTGGTGAAGGTGGAAGGACTTACTGGCACTCACATGACAATATTCAAGTACTGTTTGGACTTTCTGGTCAGTGTGTTGTCCAAAGCCGTGTTGGCGAAAAAATCAACCTCAATCCTGGAGATATGGTGATTATCGAAGCTGGAGAGGAGCATTGGCATGGAGCCTCTCCAGGAACTGATGGAGAGCATTTGGCCATTAACCTAGGATTACATACGACATGGTTGGAATCTTCGATTTAAAGATCTTTTGTGGTTGCGGGGAAAGTGATACGGACGGATGTACCTAAAGAGTCGGCTGTTATAGACTAGTATATGAGGTCTGCATCGCCGGGATGGTGGAATTGGTAGACGCACCGGACTCAAAATCCGGCGGGC
>JAPKDG010000039.1 GCA_028822645.1 Longimicrobiales bacterium
CCTGCCCTCATTTCTTTTGTACACATCACTGGTCCAGTGGCAAGGTCTTCACTGAAAAAATCGTCACAAGACAATACCACAGGAAAAATCAAGGCGAATGTTATTCCAAATAAGACTCTTTTTCTTCTGTTCATTGATCTTTTGATCCCCTGGCCACTTCGTATCAGATAAAATTTAGTTTGCAAGATCTATACCACTGATGCTATTTGTCCTGGCCAGAACTGTTAGTTTGCCGTTAATATTCGCTAGATTCTATAAGGAAAGGAAGTAAAGCAATGTGATTTCGTTGCTCTAAATTTCAGATCCCATGAATGATTCAGGAGAAAAAGACCAATGCGGAAAACATCTCTGACACGTTTCGCTGTTCCAATGGCTATGATGGCTATTTTTGGGTGTAATGTTCCTGCAGAGGACACTAACCTACCAGATCAAGGTATGCAGTTTCCCAGTATGAATCGGCCTGATGTAAGAGGGGTAAATGGGGCAGTGGTCTCAGACCATCCTCTAGCCACTGCTGCAGGATACACAGTATTGAAGAACGGTGGCAATGCTGTTGATGCTGCCATAACCATGGCAGGAATATTGGCAGTGGTTCGTCCACACATGAATGGTGTTGGCGGAGATGCTTTTGGGATCTTCTATGACGGTGAGACAGGTGAAGTCGTAGGGATGAACGGTAGCGGTAGAGCAGGCTCGTTGGCGACACCTGAATTCTTTGATATAGCTGGCCAAGATGAAATTCCGTCTTCAGGCCCCCTTTCTGTAAGCGTTCCAGGAGCGGTTGCTGCATGGGATGATGCACTAAGCCGATTTGGTACGATCTCTTTGTCAGAAGCGTTGGCTCCAGCAATTCAATACGCAAGAGAAGGTTTCCCAGTGTCTACTCGACTGGCAAGTGATATTGCTGGTGCATCGGAACATCTGAACGAACCAGCTAAGGCACTTTACCTTCCAGTGAGTCAGCCAGCTGGCGTAGGGTCTCTTTTGAAAAATCCGGCCTTGGCAGAGACTTTAGAGACAATAGCGAAAAATGGTAAAAGCGGCTTCTACAGAGGTGCTGCTGCTAGCCAGATTGCTGACTTCCTGGAAAGTCAGGGTGGTTACCTGAGAACCGATGACTTCAGAGATCATCAGACGACCTGGGTAACTCCTTTAGAGGGTAATTATCTGGATCGTAGAGTTTTGGTGTTACCACCCAATACTCAGGGAATAGCTCAATTGCAACTGATGGAAATGGCGAAAAACTACGACCTAGAAGGAATGGGTCACAACTCACAGGCTTATCTGCATACATTGATAGAACTTAAGAAGCTCGCTTTCGCGGACCGGGATCGATGGGTAGCGGACCCTTCTTTTGACAAACTCCCTCTCTCTGGACTACTGGCACCAGATTATTTGAGATCTCGATCTACTTTGATTGAGTCGATAGCAGCTGAAAATGTTCTGAGTGGGATCGGCTCTGAGTTAGACTTTTCAGAATCACCGGGAGATACGGATGATGGGGGTGATACTGTTTACCTGACAGTGGTAGATCAGTGGGGAAATGCTGTTAGCTGGATCCAAAGCTTGTTTGGCTCTTTCGGTTCTGGACTACTGGAACCAGAGACAGGTGTGGTCCTCCAGAATAGAGGAGCATTGTTCACCTTGGATCAGGGCCATCCTAATGTCGTCGCTCCAGGGAAAAGACCTTACCATACCTTGACACCAACAATGGGATTGAATCCCGACGGTAGTTTTTCCTTTGCCCTTGGTACTCCTGGAGGGGATAGTCAGGTACAGTCTTTAGTGCAGATTCTCAACAATCTATTTATGTTTGGGATGACTCCACAGGAAGCGATCGAAGCACCTCGCTTCAGAAGCTATCAGGATTTGAGGGTAGCCTTTGAGGATCGTTTTCCAGCCTATATACTGCAGGGCCTTATGGATCAGGGGCATATTCCCAACGTGGTGAATGGCTGGACAGCCACTTTTGGAGGTGCTCAGATGATCCTATTGGAAGGCTCAGGCACCTTGACTGCGGCGGCTGATCCGCGACGTGAAGCTTATGCTTTAGCTTATTGAAAACCGTCCATAATCAACTGACTGTCGTTTTGTTTCTATAAACTATAGCCCGCGCCAAAATTACGGCGATTAGAAGCAGAACCAGTGCGCCAAAAGGACTCCTAAGGAACTGTTCCATCAGACTGGTCCAGTCTACTGCATATTCGTTTAGGATTTCCAGGCGTGTAGTGAACCAGTGCCAACTTGTGTGCAGCACAATCGCAGAGATTAAGATGGAACCAATGTTTTCTTTTACGATGACACGAAATAAGAAGTCTAGAACTGGTATCAACGCAATAAGTACTAAGATTTGTCCTAGCTCTACACCTACGTTAAAGGACAGTAGGGAGAGTATCAGATGACGTCCCGCAAATTGTATTGATTCGGATAGTGCAAAAGAAAAGCCGAATCCGTGAATCAGACCTAGACCAAAGGTGACAATCCAACGCCTTTGTAATTTGGCACCAATAATATTTTCTATGGCCATGTAAATAATTGATAGTGCGATCAACATTTCTACAAAGGGAGGAAACCACAGGGTGTCAGGGACAAAACCGTATGATGAAGCAATCAGGGTGATGGAGTGTGCTACTGTAAAGGATGTTACGACTGGTATAAGTCCTCGTAGCCGGCGGAATGGTATTACGAGGCACAAAATGAACAGTAAATGATCGATCCCTCCCAAAATGTGGTAGAATCCAGACTTAATAAACTGGACAGTTGCTTGGTGCCATTGAGGGTCGAGAGTGACCAGCCCAGGATCTCCAGTGTACATCAGAGCTCGTTCTTCACCGCTAGGTGGCAGGAATTTAAGGACTGTCATTACACGAGAAGCTAGGCGATCCAGTCCCGGATGTATTGAGAACTCAGAAGTTGCTGATTGAATAGGGTATTGAAAATGTATGTCCAACATCGCCTGCTCCCAGATTAACTGGACATCATTTGAGAGGGGTGATTTTGAGGTTTGCTCTAACGCTCCTTCATAGGTTCCAAAAGAGCGATTTGAGGGAAGCGAAGCTCTAATAGAGAGGATTTCGGGATAATCAAGCAAACTACCATTCTCGTAAATTTTGACGGGCTGGCCAACCCACAACATTGCACCATCCCTGAGCATGGGCTCAGCTTTTTCAAAGTTTAGAAATCCAGGTCCGACCAATGGAAAATTGATATCTTGCATGGCCGTGAGGGGAACACGCACAATAAAATGGAGCGTATTGCCTTCAGGCTTTAAGAAAGCCTGAACGGTCACGTCAGCTGGTGTATCGTGAGATACAGTAACGGTCAGAGGTGAAGCTAATTCAGTGACAGTCAGACTCATGAATGTCGTTAGAATTACAATCTTGACTGACTCAAAAAATACACTTTTAGTTTTAATCACAAAATATTGGCTCATAGCTTTTCTATTGAAACACTTGCGTAATCAAGTTGCGATAACGTACAACTTAAGTGAAGTTTGTCACCAGCACACCGTTCTACCGTGTGTTAATATCACCTAGTGCGGGCGTTCATTGATTTTATGTTTATCATGGCCAGGTGTTCTAGGTGCTGTAGTTCCGGAAACTAATTAGATGCATTTGTATGGGAGACATAGAGGAGGATTAATGAATTTTAGACGTACTCTTTTAGTTGGAATCGCTTTGACGACAGTGCTGATCGGTGGATGTACTAGTGGTGAGACGTCACAGGCGAGTTCGGCTGACATGATACAAGCACCAATGTTTGAGGTAGATCCGTTTTGGCCAAAGCCATTGCCTAATCATTGGATCTTGGGATCCACTATCGGTGTGGATGTAGACTCTAGGGATCACGTCTGGATTATTCATCGTCAGACCACATTCGCTGCAAATACTGAAATTGGGGCTGCTCAAGATCCGCCGCTCAGTGAATGCTGTATCCCAGCACCCAATATCTTAGAGTTTGATGCTGAGGGAAATCTGGTGAACTCATGGGGAGGACCAGTAGAAGATGGTGCTTACGAGTGGCCAGAATCTAACCATGGAATCACGATTGACCACGCTGACAACGTTTGGATCGGTGGCAATGGTCAAGCAGACGCTCAAGTTTTGAAATTCACTAGGAACGGTGAATTTCTTATGCAGATTGGTAGCTCTGGAGCACGCATGACTGGAACGGCTGCCGGTGGAAGATCGATATATGAAGGCGGAAGTAACGATCTGGAGAATTTTGGTCGGGTTGCCGAAATAGGATTTGATGCAGATCGTAATGAGATGTATCTAGCTGATGGATATCTGAATAAACGGGTAGCTGTTCTGGATGCGAGTACGGGTGAGCTTAAGCGTTTCTGGGGAGCTTACGCTAATGTCCCAGATGATGGTCCACTCGGCCGATACAGTCCGGATATTCCACCTGCTCAACAATTCAGAGGTCCAGTACACTGCGCAGTTCCTGCAAATGATGGGCTCCTCTACGTTTGTGACCGGGCTTCGGATAGAATCCAAGTGTTTACTTTGGATGGGGAATATGTAATGGAGGCTTTCGTTGCTCCAGAGACTCTATCTCAAGGGTCCACGTGGGACATAGCACTTTCTAAGGATGTAGATCAAAAATATATCTACTTGGCCGATGGTCAGAATATGAAAGTTCACGTAATTGAGCGTGAAACGATGGAAGTTTTGACGACCTTCGGAGATGGTGGCAGACAGCCAGGTCAGTTTTTCGCGGTACACAGTATAGCCACTGACTCTCAAGGCAACATTTATACCACCGAAACCTACGAAGGAAAGCGTGTGCAGAAATTTGTCTACAAAGGTGTTGGTGCAGTAGCTAGTGGAGATCAGAGGACTCAAGGGATTTGGCCAGGTTCTTGATGGTATTAGCTATTTAATTAGCACGATGTCAGTTGTGCGGCCGGCCTAGTCGAATCAGTCGACTGGCTGGCCGTGTTTCTATAATGAGTGTGAATGTTTAATCAGATTAAGGGGTGAAGTCATGAAAAAAGCATGGTTGATTTTGACTGCAGTTATTTTTTTTGGAGCGACCTCTTGTACATCTTCTGGTGACGAAATGTCATCTGGTTCTGACACTGAAGATGCAATGAGTTTCTTCCTAACAAGTGTGGGACCAGGGAACGGAGCGGACTTGGGAGGTCTGGAAGGTGCCGATCAACATTGTCAGGCATTAGCCAGCACAGCAGGATTTGAAGAGCAAATGTGGCATGCTTATTTGAGTACTGCTGGCTCTGGAGATTCTCCTAGTGTTAATGCACGAGATCGGATTGGTAGCGGTCCTTGGTACAATTTTGCTGGAGTGCAAGTGGCTACGGATGTTGCGAATCTGCATGGAGAAAACAATCTGACGAAAGAAACTGTTCTTAATGAACAGGGTGGAATGACGAACGGGAGAGGTGATGATCCCAATCGCCATGATATTCTTACCGGTTCGCAATTGGATGGAACAGCTGTGGCTGGAGACGTGGACACTACATGTCAGAATTGGACAGGAAATGGCGAAGGCAGTGCTTTAGTCGGGCATTTTGACCGTATTGGAGGTGGAGATAATCCTACTTCCTGGAACGCAGCACATGCTAGCAATGGTTGTGGCCAAGAGGATCTTAGAGGTACCGGGGGTGACGGCCTCTTCTATTGTTTCGCTTACTAGCCCAGGGTTTCGATCACTAGTTCTGACTATGTATCTAAACGGGGTTATTTGGGGCAGAGGACGTGAAATTTAATATTGCCGTTGCTGGCTGTTGTTTCATAAGCTGTACGGTGCTGTTATGTCTACCTCTCAGTGCCCAACAGGGCTCTACTGACGGCCAGTGGCTTTATTATGGAGGCGACCTGGGTAGCACGGGTTACTCCAGTCTAGACCAAATTACTGAAGAAAACGTTAAAGACCTTCAGATTGCTTGGCGATGGAGTAGCCGAAATCAAGGTCCGCGTCCAGAGATTAGGAATTCTACCACTCCACTGATGGTCAATGGAGTGCTCTATGCGACTGCAGGATCCAGAAGAAATGTGGTCGCAATCGACGCTGCCTCCGGAGAGACTCTATGGATTTGGCGTATGGATGAGGGTGAGAGAGCTCGTAGAGCTCCCCGTCCCAATTCAGGCAGGGGTGTTGCCTATTGGTCAGATGGGCTGGGAGACGAACGTATTTATGTGGTTACTCCTGGGTATCATTTGGTAGCTCTGGACGCTCACAATGGACATCAAATTGAATCTTTTGGGAATGAAGGAGTAGTAGATCTGAAGAATGGTTTGGGTCGCCCTGTCGATCCTATTGAGGGAATTATTGGGTCTTCTTCTCCTCCTGTCATAGTAGGGGAAACTTTGATTGTGGGTGCTGCATTGGCTGTAGGAGGAAGACCGCCATCCCCAGAAAATGTTCCTGGCCATGTGAGAGCGTTCGATGTGAGAACAGGCAGGCAGAATTGGATTTTTCATACGATTCCTTTGGACGGGGAAGTGGGCAACGAGACCTGGGAAGATGATTCTTGGTCATATACTGGAAATGCAGCAGTTTGGGCACCATTTGCAGTCGATCCTGATCTCGGTTATGTCTACCTTCCAGTAGAGGGTGCGACTGGGGATTACTATGGTGGTCATCGATTGGGTGACAATCTATTCTCATCCAGTTTGGTTGCACTGGAAGTCGCAACAGGAGAGAGAGTTTGGCATTATCAAATCGTCCATCATGACATCTGGGACTACGACAATCCTACATCTCCCATTCTTGTAGATATCACTGTAGATGGCCTTGAAATTCCAGCCGTAGTCCAACTTACAAAACAAAATTTTGCTTACGTTTTTGATCGAAGAAATGGTCAGCCAGTATGGCCTATTGTAGAAAGTCCTGTACCAGCTTCGGATGTTCCAGGGGAAAGAACTTCACCTACTCAACCTTTTCCTACTAAGCCGGCCCCCTATGATCGACAAGGTGTCCGAATAGAGGATTTGATAGACTTCACTCCACAATTGAGGGCCGAAGCTGAAGAAATAGTGTCACGTTTTCGTATTGGTGAGCTTTTTACCCCACCTTCAGTCATTGACCAAGAGAATCAAACTGGTGGCACTTTGACTATTCCAGGAAGCCTGGGTGGAGCGAATTGGGAAGGCGGTGCAGTAGATCCAGAAACTGGAGTCATTTATGTGGGTTCAAGAATGAGCCCCTCTGTCTATGGGCTAGTTCAGGATCCGGAGGTTTCTACGATGCGTTATATACAGGGCCGCGCTTCAGCTCGTGGTCCTCAGAGATTGCCGTTGATGAAACCACCATATGGACGTATCACTGCGATTGATCTTAACAGTGGGGAGCATCTATGGATGATTCCCAACGGTGATACTCCGTCTTCTATTGAGGACCATCCCGCACTTGAAGGATTAACAATTGGAAGGACGGGGAAGCCTACTCGAGCGGGAATCCTCGTAACAAAAACTTTGGTTTTTGCGGGGGAAGGAGCAGGAGGAGATCCAGTTCTTCGTGCTCATGAGAAATCCACAGGACAAATCTTAGCTGAGATAGATCTCCCAGGTAGCCAGAATGGATTGCCGATGACCTACTCTCTTAAAGGCAAACAGTACATAGTGTTGGCTGTAGGAGGAACTCCCGACAGATCGGCCGAGTTGGTAGCTTTGACACTTCCTGACTGATAAGAAGATCCTTTTGAGCTGGAGAGTCGTGGTCTCCCTTTTGATCAATCGAGCTTGCCGTTCTCTATGTTTTATGTCTTGGGTCGACTTAGATAGAGATGATGCGCCCGAAAAGAAATATCAGTATACTTCGGCAGAAATATATTTTTTTTGAGTCAAGAAAGGAGATACTCGAATGGGGTTTCGTTGGACATTAGTTTTTTTAGCCTTGGTCTTTGGGTTTTCTCTTGGTTCTCAAGGGGTCAATGCACAAGGGAGTTCTACATTGATTGAAGTAGGAGAAATGGCGCCAGATTTTACTATGAAGGGTGCTACACGTTACGGAGTTTTACAGGATCCTGTTCGTTTGTCCGATCTTCGTGGAGAAACCGTGGTGCTTGCGTTTTTCTTTAAGGTTAGGACGCGTGGCTGAACAGTCCAAATGACAGCGTACCGTGATCAGTACGCAAGCCTTTTTAACGGCGGACAAAATGTCGTTCTAGTCGGTATTTCAAACGACTCTGAAGAAGAATTGGGTTCCTGGGCAAAGGATATAGATTTGCCATTCCTGTTTGCTAGTGACGCCGAGAATAACGGTGCTACTTATAAATCTTTTGGTGGTGGCCTGAGGGATAACGAGATGGTTGATAGTAGGGCTGTGATAGTTGTCGGACCAGATGGTCGTATTGCTGGGACTATAGAAAGTTTCAATCAGAATGACCCGATGGCATACGAACAGTTGGGAGATATTATCGACGAAGTGACACCTGAATCGAACTAGAATTCAATTTTTAGTTTAGTACATATAGAAAGAGGAATCCCTATACTGGGTTGTATGGGGATTCCTCTTTTCTTCTTTTCTATACCCCCTTATAGGGGATTTTAGGGTTCCATCAACCTTTGTGTAGCCCCGACTAGATCTTGTGAAGGACCAACTCCTGTATAAACCACCTTGCCCTGTGCGTCTAACATGACCACGATCGAGGTTGTAGTCGCGTTATATGCTCTCACCGCTGCTCCTCGACCATCCCATAGAAATGCGTAACCAGGGTCGTGATCCTCTAGGTGGCGTTTGACTCTTCTCACACTCTGGGAAACTCCAACGGCCACTGCTACGATGTTCATTTTGTCGCCGTATGTACTCTGGATTTGATCGAGTTGTGGTTGAAGCGCTTCACATTGCTCACACCAGCTTGCCCAAAATTCAATAAGGGCGGGTTTGCCAGTGGTATAGTCCACCAGGTCCACTGAGTTGCCATCTAGATCCTGTAGTTGAGCAGAAGGTCCCTCTGAGCCAATGGAAAGTGACACCGATCCGGATTGTCCTTGAAGGCTCATCGGAAGGATTAAGCTGAAAATCATTAGTCTGACAAGAAATCTCATATGATCCCCCTAAAAATTATAGCCCGCCAAAATTAAATAGTATTCGGCCATGAGGAGCATGATTATAGCAGATATTGTTTTGACCCATTTCATCCAAGATCCTGATTTTGGGAGAGCTGCACCGAAGCCAGAGAACAAGCCCACTGCTATTAAAAGTGCAGTCATACCTAGTGAGAACACAAACAGATAAACGAATCCCATAACACCTGCTTGGGTAGCCGCTACCCAAGTTAAAACTACCGCAAATGCGGGTGCTCCACAGGGTGCGGCGATTATTCCTGATGTAGATCCTAACAGAAACACGGCTGGGTATGATCCAGCGTTGAGGGTCCCTGTCCATTGTAGAAATTTCTGAGGTGCTGATATTGGAATAACATCAAACATTGCCAGTGAAAAAATCATCAAGAGGTTGCCAACAATAATTCTAGTCCATGGGTTGGCGCTGATGGTGCCGAAAAGACTACCAGTCATCCCTGCTAAAAGGCCTAAAAGAGCATAAAATAAAGCCAGGCCTAATGCATAGGTCAGTGTCAGCCTAACCACTCTCGATCGCGGTTGGTCATTCTGAGTTGTGCCGGCTAAAATGGATGCAGTTATAGGTATAAGTGGGTAGACACAGGGGGTGAGGCTAGTGGCTACCCCTGCAGCGAAGAGGACCGCAAGTGCAAAGATTGGATTTTGGGAAAGCATATTGGAGAGATCAATGCCTTCAAATGCTTGGAAGATCATTTTAGAGCCGTAGTATAGGTGCAGAGTTTGAGTTTTTAGTACGCTCCATAGTATCCGCTTATTTTTATCATAGTATCATCTGGAACTTTACAGTTCCTTATCTCATGAGCTCCAGTGAGGACAAAGCTAACCGACAAGCAGGTTTACAAGCAATCTCGAAGAGGATGGAAAGGGTAGAAATGAGAAATCAATGGGAAAACCGGATAGATAATTTTTCCAATATTAATTGAGTTCCAACCCCTAAGTTAGCGCCAGCCGCTCCCATTAGCCCAGATGAAGCCAGGGTGATACAAATTACTAGCCAGCCTGGAATATTCACACTTTGTTCCAGGATGGTTAGTAAGGTTGGGAAGGTCCCATTGAAGGTCCTCCAAACCAAAAGAAGCATCCATGAACCTGCTCCTGAAAGAGCAGAATAGACACAGAGACGTGCCTGTGTCACGGTTAGTCCATATAGAAAACCTAGCATTACTATAGCTGGCCATCCGAAAAACAGAGTGCCTAATACCATAGAGATGAAGAGTAACAAAATGATCATGGACTTCTCGAAGGCAATAGTTCCACCACCTTGGTTGAGGATTTAAGCATCTCTTCAATGTTTTTTGGGAAATAGAGTTCCTGAAGGTTTCCAGAAGACCAATCGTCCAACTGGTTTTGGTAGGCTGGACTTAAGGGATTCCCAGATTGTCCTCCAGGGTAGATACCTTTTGCTATTATGCTGTCTCCCAGTTCTACTACCATTCTCCAACTGGCTCCGTGTCTTCCACTGCCAGAGCTTGGATTCAAAGTTTCAGGTCCCCCTTGGACAGGTATGCCGAGTGCTGATAATCCAGGAATATTCATGAGGTGGTATATGTTTGCTGTTTGTACCTCGCCCCATTGCCATCCTCCTTCAGACTCCGCTCCGTACTCGTCTTTCACTATCTCGATAGCTTGGCCTAGGGACTTGATGAGAATGTCGTCCCTATCTTCCTGTTTGTCCGCTGTAGCTCGCTCGTCCCACCATATGTTCTCAGGTGTTTTAAGCAGGGATGCTAGAACTGTACTTCCTGGTCTAACAATAGGCTGCCCTTCTTGATCCTCTAATTCGTCCCAGGTATTTTCTGCAAGTTTGTTCATCGCAGTCTCAAACAATATCGCTCTTTCATTACTCTTCGTGTACAAGCGGTCCCATCCAGAGAGTAAAGATATAGCCTGTTGGAGGCTGGAATTCGGGACATAACTAAGTGTATTGGCAGCATTTAAGAAGGCGGCCACAAAAATGTCCGCCCTAGCACTTCCTGGATCAGTCTGAAATTGGATCAGATCCGCTAGCGTGAGAGTAGGAGTTGATCTTAGTAGTTGATTGATTCTCATCGCCCTCCACGGAGGGGACCAGTCAGAGCCAAGGTAGTATTCGTAAAGGACAGGATCCACTGGTTGCTGGTTGCTAGAAGTCAGATAGCCTTGTCTCGGATTGATTGCCCCAGGGTATTTGGCAACATCTAACCATCCCTTCCAGTCACTATCAGAGGTGGATCCGTCATATATTCTGTCTCCGTTGCTATCGGGCGGGCGGATGGGGTAACGCCCAGATGATCGGATAGCTATGTTTCCAGATCGATCGATAACCAGGCCATTTTGGGTAGGAGCCAGCCAGGATTCCATCCCCGACATCCATTCATCTGTAGAAGTAGCTTTAGCAATCGCTATGAGTGCATCCAGTTCTCCGGATTCTTCTAGGACAGTCCAGCGCAGCGAAGTATATACTTCGCTGTCTTCATCGACTGGCCCTCGATGGGTATGGAGGATGGTGTCGACCTGTATGACTGATCCCTCGGTATCGAGGTATGTTTCAACACGTTGGTTCAGGGCTTGCTATTGATTATCGAGGAGATAGGCCTGTGGGTCTTGAGGGTTATCTACCTCTTCTCTGTAGAAGTCCATCACGTCTGATCCAGTATTGGTGAAGGTCCAGGCTACATTTCGGTTGAACCCTATATTGATAGCAGGGCTTCCAGGTATTGTCACTCCGTACACCTCGAGTTCGCCAGCGACATGGAGGTGAGCTTCATACCATATACTAGGTAGTGAGAGATTTAAGTGAGGGTCTCCAGCCAGGATGGGGTTGCCATTGTTAGATCGACCAGGTGAAATTGCCCAGTTATTGGATCCTAGGGTAGTCTCAAGGAAGTTATTTTGGTCGAGTTGTTCGGGTAAGGTAAAGAGGCTTAAATGTGATGGAGAATTCCCAGGTTCATCATAAGGGTCGGTCGGTTCGGGCAAAGGATTTAGGTCAAATCTAGGTTCTTGGTGTCCGTTCGGCTGCATTGGTTCTTGGATCCAACTGTTTACGGGGAAAAGCGCATTGGCGGCATCCTTTCCAACTAATCCGCTAGCTAAATTCTTTTTTCTTTCTGTGTTTTTCATCGACAAAGTCCAGCCCATTCTTTTCAAGAGGTATGCTGAATATTGCGGGTGCCATTCCATTGGTTTTTGTCCTAAGAGATGGTATTCCAGAGGTAGCTCCGATGCTGTCATTCCTCTGATCCAAGCATTGACTCCTTGGGCATATGCTAACTGGTATCGAAATGATTCAGATGTCGGGTTCAATGCGGAATGGTTTTTTTCGGCTGCCCAGGCGAGGCCAAGCTGGCGAGCTTGCTGATCGAGAGGAAGAACTCTCTCTCCAAGAATTTCTGTCAAAGTTCCAGCAGTGGCTCGGGTTTGTAGCTCTAATTGGAACAATCTGTCTCTGGCCACAGCATAGCCGAGGCCAATAAGAACATCCTCGGTACTCTGAGCGTAAATATGAGGTACTTGACGACTATCGTAAACAATTTGGACCTTATCGGATAATCCCTCTATGGGTTTGAGAGTAGTGCTAGATCGCTCTTCTATATTGGAGCTTATCCATACACCATGAACAGGATCGAGGAAGTTGAATAATGGTGGCAAGGATCCTATACGTGAGTTTCCTAGGTAGAGCAGAGTTGAGAGCAGAACGATTGAAGAAATAAACCTGAACATTCCTGCTATATGCCAGTGTCTAAGGGCGGAAAATATTTCAGAAAATCACAGCCGAGATTATTGATCTGAATACTTTTTATCACAGCGGTTCAGCTTGATACCCTGCCATTACTATAGCTTTGGAGAGGACATCGTCCGGGATATTTCTCGCCATTTTTATCGTAGCTGTTTCCTCTTGGAGGGAGACATCTACTTCTAGGACGTCCTCCAAGCCTTCAAGGGCAGTTTGGACTTGCGTTGTGCAATGGCCACAAGACATTCCGGTGACCTTCAGGGATTTCAATTGGTCAGATTCTTTATTCATTTACCTTCTCCGTTACTGTGCGAGAACAAAATCTTCTAAAAGGATCTTATCGAGTACTTGGATCAGTCGCGTAGCATCCGTTTTGTTGAATACTAGGGGCGGCTTAATCTTAATTACATTATCTCTGGGTCCATCGGTGCTCAGCAAAATTCCATGATCTTTCATTCTTTCTATAATATACTTAGCGAGGTCTTTACGGGGAATTTTATCTTGTTTGTTGGATACAATCTCTATTCCGATAAAAAGACCTAAGCCACGTACGTCTCCTATCCGCTTATGTCGAGTCAAAAGGTCACTGAGCTGTTCAAGTAGGTAGCTTCCAGTCTCCAAGGCCTGCTCTTGTAGATTGTCTTGTTTAATGATATCTAAGACAGCCATTCCAATACTACAAGAAACTGGATTTCCTCCAAAAGTATTGAAATATTCCATGCCATTGTTAAAGGATTGGGCTATTTCTGGTGTAGTCACAACGGCCCCCATCGGGTGTCCATTTCCCATGGGTTTGCCCATTGTGACAATATCCGGAATGACGTTTTGTGTCTGAAACCCCCAAAAATGACTACCCACTCGGCCAAAACCGACTTGGATTTCATCAGCTATGCAAACTCCACCCGCATCTCGGACGAAGTCGTATGCAGTTTTTAGATAGTCCGGAGGTAGCACGATCTGCCCACCGCAGCTTAGCAGGCTCTCGCATATAAAGAATGATGGGCCAGTGCCACGCGCCTGTGAAGCCTTGACTGCTAATTGGACTTCTTGTGCGTAGCGTTTGCCTCTCTGCGGATCATCTTTCAGGAAAGGACCTTGATAGTCGTCTGGTGCAGTTACTGGAAACACGGTCGGGTCTGCCCCTTTTCCTCCGGGCCCTTCAAATTTGTAGGAACTCGCAGCAATGGTCGCTCCAGTATTTCCGTGATAACCACCATTTATCACAATGAGGTCTTCTCGCCCGGTCGCCGCATGTGCCATTCTAAAGGCTAATTCGTTGGCCTCACTACCCGAGTTTACCAAGAAACAAACAGAAAGTGGATCCGGCAGAGTACTAATTAATCGTTTACAGTAGGTGGTGATGCTTTTGTTTAGATAACGGGTGTTCGTGTTCAGTAGACTCATTTGAGTCGTAGCGGCTTTAAAAACTGCCGGATGACAGTGTCCAACGTGGCTCACGTTATTGACACAATCGAGGTAGGGTTGGCCTTCGTCCGTAATGAGATTTTGCTTCCATCCTCTCACGATGTGCAGAGGATTCTTATAGGAGAGACTTAAGGATGGACCTAGATGGCGCTTGCGGTCCTGGTGTATACTCTTCGCTGATAAGGTTGGTGAAAATCGAGTACCAACTGGAAGATCTAGCATCAGTAAAGGGCTGGGTGATAAACTCAGCCAAGTATTCTTTTGACTTGGAAAAGCTACGCCAGGAAAAGTACCCTCCATATCTAACAGATCAGTGATCAGTTGGAAGTGTAAGTGTGGGGGCCAGTTTCCATTGATGGGGTAATCTCCAATCGTACAGAATTCCTGGCCTTGTTTTATAAGGCTTCCTACTTGTAAGTCGTCCAGAGATTCAGCACTGAGGTGTCCATATAAACTGAAAAACGTGATTCCTTTTGATGAATGTTCCAAGATGATCGTTGGTCCGTAGTCCAGATCGATGGCATTATTCCTGAAGCTATGGACTCGACCTTCTAAGGGAGCCGATATCGGATTTCCTGCTGGTAAAAATAAGTCTAAGCCTAGATGTATGGTCCGTCGTTCCGGAAAATCTCCCTCTGGTTTTGCATAGTTATCAGACAGGTATAACAGTCTGGGCTCGGCATATCGTCCAATCCCTACCTTGGATTGGAAGTCATCCATTTGATCAAATAGTAGTGTGGTGAATTGGTCGACGTCAGTTAAGGTGTCCAATCCTGGGAGAGACGAGCTTTCAGCACTCAGGTCGAATATCAAACAATCGTCCAAGGAGTGTTGTACAAGAGGACCGAAATCAGCTTTGTTGTCCTCTAACCAAGTGCATATGTTTAAGTTTTGTGGGCAAGGTGAATGTCCACAGGATTCTCGCAAGAGATTGCGAGCCAAGCGAAAATGGATCACTTCCAAAGAGCGTAATGACTCCCAGGCGGCTTGTTGGCTTACCGTCAGGTAGGGGTCTCTGTTGTCATCATGTATGTGCGCTGCGGAGAGACTGGCACTGACGGCCAACCTAGCGCAAATAAGTGGGAATAGAATCTCCAGTTCGGCTGAGTTAAGAGGTTGAATTTCATTGTACGCTTGAACGAGATTAATAATCGTGGAAAGTGGATCGTTCGTCCCCATTTGGGCGTAAGCGGCTGTAATTGCAAGGTCGTAGATGGACGGCCCATAGATTATGTCTCCAAAGTCTATGATCCCAAGAACCCGACGTCCTTCTGTGGAAGGTGGGCCTACAAGGATATTGTGGTCATTGGCATCATTATGCAGGAGGCTCCTGGGTAGTTCATGAAGGATGGGCTGAACGTTGGCTTCTAAGTGTTCACTTAGTTTTTCTAAAAGATGCTTTTGGCTTATGTCGATTGTGTAATCGAGATTAGCAGTTATCACCTTTGAAGCGTTAGTTAGATCCCATGCGAAATCATCTCTTTCAGGAATTTTTTTGTCAAACTTAGTGAGAGCTTGGTGGAGTTTGGCCACGGATTTTCCAAGAGATTGAATAAGCTCGGCATCTTTGTGGTTAACTCCTGAGAGCTTTTCCCCTTCTATATACGACACCAGTCGGATCAATCTTTCCTGTCCGGATTGGTTTTTGAATGTGAGGATTCTTTCCCCGGTTTTATCCGGTATCGGGACTGGGATTGAAAAGGGCAGTTCCTGTTGGGCCAAGAAGCCAAGCACTTCATCTTGGAGGTTTACTAGGCGTTCGTTTTCGAAGGGACTAGCTATCTTAAGTACAAATTGATTTTTGTCTTTTGTAGACACTTTAAAATTCTGGTCTCTCTCACTAGGTAAGAAATCAACCGAACCAGCAATTCCATAACTGGAATTGAGGATGTCGGTAGCTTCTCGGTCACTCAGGTGAGTATATGAACTGGAGGGTGTGATTTTCACAGCTTCAAGATTTAAGGTGTCTGTTGGTTTTATTATCCGGATAACATAGGGTGCTACAATGATTAGTGAAACCGAGAAAGTTCTGGGTCAGGCAAGGTTTTGATCGAACTGCAATGTCAGGGCACGGCAAATAGAGTATGGAGTTGCGACCTGGCCTCGCACATCTGTAGATCTGACATTATCTTGGATAAGTTGTGGGCATAGGGAGCCACCCATAAAGAGGCTCTTAAACAGATTTACTCAAGGAGGTTGGGTTCCATGAGTGAGGTTGAGATCATCGGTACTCCAGAGCGGACGGTTTCCCGCAGGAAATTTATTATGGGGGTAATTGCCACTGGGGCTACCACATCATCTGTGGGCTATCTTTTTAGGGGTTCCCAGCCTTTACTGGGTGCCATGGCTGTCCAAGGCTCGGTAGAGCGGTTAGTTACATTGAATGTCAATGATCAACAAAGGCGAGTTGACGTTTTAAACCAAGAAACGTTAGCGATGACACTTCGCTATAAATTGGGTCTTACTGGAACCAAGCTAGGTTGTGATAGGGCGGAATGCGGTGCTTGTACGGTACTAATTGACGGGGTTGCCAGTTACGCATGTTCCGTGCTGACGCAGAGCGTCCGAGGAAAGAAGATCACTACTATAGAAGGGTTGGAAGGCGCTGATGGTTCTTTGCACCCCGTCCAACAGGGCGTGTTTGACGAAGGTGGATTTCAGTGCGCTTTCTGTGCTCCAGGGTTTATTATGTCCATGGTCGCGATGATCGAGGAAAATCCCAACCCCACTAGACAGGAGGCGGCTCAAGCACTTTCGGGGAATTTGTGCCGTTGCTGTGACTATGAAAAAATTCTTAATTCAGCTTTACGGGGCGCAGAATATG
>JAPKDG010000001.1 GCA_028822645.1 Longimicrobiales bacterium
CCATGTTTGGCAACATGAGTTCATGGGTAAGGTACTCTGGCAATTCTTTGGCAATCTCATCATCATACACCTCAAGCCAGCGACTATAGTAGACCTGCGCACGCCCCGTGTCCCCTAAAGCCAACAACGCATCTGCTGCTATCCCTAACCCCAACAGGTGATTAGGGTCTGCAGCCAAAATGTCTTCAGCAGCACTCAGCCCTTCTTGAGTGCGGGCGCCCTCCATGCGTAGCACAGCCAGATGAAACCTTCCATCTAGGTCAAGGGGTTCAGCAAGCTCGTAAGCTCTGATCGCCATCGGGAGAAATTGAACTACCTCTGTAGAATCATCTTGCTCTACCGCTGCCATAACACGATTAAAAAGGCGGTCTGCCGCTTCTCTGGGGGTCATTGACGACAGGTCTACCGAGGAAGCTCCTGTTGTTAGTGGGGAAGGTGCTCTTTCAGGGGAAGCCGCTTCGTCGGGACCGTAAACCGGCCACGCCAGCAGCAGAATTATTCCCACTATCCCTACTCCTACAAAGCCCCAGACTATGCTTCTCCGTGGCTGACTACTTAGACCAACTGGAGTGGGCGCCTTCCTTCCTCCCAGCTTAATTCCACACCCTGTACAGTAAAGCTCCCCTCCCAAAAGTTCTTCTCCGCAGCCTTCACATTTTCTCGCGTGGAACCCTCTTCCACACTGAGAGCAAAACTTCCCCTGTGGCGTTATAGCTCCACATGCTAGACACTTCACCTGCCATCCTCCTCTTGCGTAGCAGGCCTGCCAGCCTTCGCTGGCATCATTGCGTTAAAAAGCATTGGCCAGGTTGCCACTGATTGAGATCTATAGTTCGGCTGAAATCCAATAAGGACAACCGACCCTTTCCCAACCGCAATCTCCACAACCGCTGGTTTTCCAGCCAGGTAGTCGGGACCTAAAAGCCAACCTGAGCGTAGAGGGTTGCCTTTCCCATATCGAGCGGTCACTGTTGCGCTTGGTTCAGAGACCTCAAACGCTCGGCTACTTCCCCAATACCAAGCTTGTACCGAGCTGTTCAGGCCTCGGTTCAGATAGCTCTCTTCATCAAGGTCCAACTCCAAAATCGAACCTGGCACATAGAAATCAGTCGGGTCAAGCCTTGCAACTGCATTCGAAACCTCCAAGCCCAGCAGTTGTATAACAAACTCGGTTGATTCCTCTATCGCAACCACCCTGCCTCCTTCTCTTACAAAGGTTTCCAGGGCTTTCACCCCTTCTTCTCCGAGCCCGCCAGCATAGGAGTCAGGAACAATTCCTTTTCCATAGCCTTTCTCTATTGACTCTTTGCTCTGATCCTGAAAAACAATTACATCATAGTCCTCAACTAGACCTCCTTTTCGAGCTCGCTGATCCTTTAGGGTGTCATATTGGAGCGCGTGTTGATCAAACATCCACCTTGTCCATCCTCCCTCCATGGGTTCCTGGGCCGACTTATAAAGCCCCACCTTTGGCGCCGAATCACCCGTAAAAATATCTGGTAATTGAAAATCAAAAGAAGGAGTCGCTATTACCCCTCCAGACATTAGGGTTTCCACTGGTGTCTGCAGGGTCTCCACGGCAATCGCTTCTACATTCATAAGGAGAGGCAGGGTGTGTGCTGTCACATCATAAGGCCTCTTTGGCGGCCCCCCTCGAAACTCTCTGAGATCAGGATAATGTTGGACTTCCAACAAGGTTTGAGCGAAAGAAGCGTAAGGCTGTTGCATGGGCACCACAAAGCTTCCAGCCGGAAAAGTGTGTCCGTCGCCCCCAATTGGTTCGTCCGCCCTATAAACTTCGACGTCTCCCATCCTTAGGATCCTCAACACATAGGCCAACCCCGCCTTGTTAACTTGATTTGCTGGAATCACCCATGCCTCTGGCCATTCTGGCCATCCCTTGACCGCCCTTTGGTTTACTTTATAGAAGTTTTCCAACCAATACTGCCTGTTCTTAGCCGCATTAGTCAGCAGGGCCATTGCCCCCGAATCCATATATTCTATAATGTCGGGCAAACCCCAGGCGCCCCCTAGCCATGGGTCAGGATAATTAGCACTGGCAGTTGCCGCATCATATTCTCTCCCCCCACCGATAGTTTCAGGAGAAACTTCTACGCTGGTCCCCATCCTGGCCGAAGCCGTTTCCGAAAGGATCCGAGCTCCTCCATGATAATGTTGATAGGCCCGAGCCGGTGAAAACCCGTCATAAATGGCATTAGTCACTACTCCCTTTTTTCCCTGTGACGTTAACTCCGCGGCCATATACGACCCTAACATATTTACCGCAGTCACTAAGCCTGGATCAACGTTGTGCTCAATCGGATCGATGTATGGAGGAAACATGATCCTGGCGCCCCTTCCCCCCATTTGATGTATATCGTGTACGATATGTGGATGCCACTTGTTGTGTGCACCCAACACAGTCATCTCTGTTTCCTTCTGGGTGAAGGCATACCAGTCCCTATTGTTGTCATGGCCTACATAGTAATGATAAAGCCAGGGCATCGGACCGCCTTCTCTATCGGTTCCCACGCTTTCCATATACCAGTTTGCTACCCACTCAGTCCCGTCTGGGTTTAGGGATGGGATGTCTACTAGGATTACATTGTCGAGTATCTCTCTGACTTTTTCGCTGTTCGAGGAAGCGAGTCTGTGTATTAAACGAGCCGCTGTTTGGGCGCCTCCGACCTCTGTTGCATGAATTTGATGGGTTATCAATACTACCGTTTTTCCTTTATCATATAGCTCCTCTAGCTCTGTCTCCCCAGTCACCCTTCTCGGATCAGACAGCTTCATCTGTATTTCATGGAGCTCGTCCAGACGTTTTTGATTTTCCTCGCTGGTGACCGTCACCATTATAAATGGTTGGCCAATAGTAGTTGTCCCCAGGGTGTCCACCTTAACACGACCACTGGCCCCAGCTAGCTCCTCGTAGTAGCCCGTCAAGCTGGTCCAGTTAGCCAGCTTTCTCTCAGTCCCCATTTTAAAACCAAAATAGTCCTCTGGGGTAGGAATTCCCTGGGCGGCCAAAGTGGAGCTGCCTTGGCTTAAAAGAACACAGAACAGCCACAAAAAACATTTCCTCGCCATATGTTACTCCCTTGTCCGTTAAATTTTAGCGTTCTGCTGACTTGTTGGCCCTTGATTCAAAACCCTGTGGGTGCATCGATGAATTCCCAGCTCAGGCCAAACCTTTTTTCTAAGTGCTGCCCAAGGGCATTTACCCCCCATGTTTCAGTAGCATAATGCCCAGCGTATATCACATTGACATTAAGCTCCATGGCTTCGTTATAATTCGGATGGGAGCCTTCTCCCGTTATGAGAGTATCCACCCCTCTTTCTGCGGCTTGCCTG
This sequence comes from Longimicrobiales bacterium, assembly GCA_028822645.1. GTDB lineage: Bacteria > Gemmatimonadota > Gemmatimonadetes > Longimicrobiales > Gaopeijiaceae. Next base: position 3,355 of record JAPKDG010000001.1, read on the forward strand.
ACCATGTTGCCTGCCGACCCCGTAACAACAGCAATTCTCCCTGTCATCTTGGGTCCTCCTGCCACCAACCGCCCTTCTGCCCCTACGGCCCTTTCTACTATCCCCAGAAGCTCGGTTCTTTCCAGTTCTGCGCTACACCACCATCCAATCTCTACCCCCAGCGCGTTCCCAAATCTTCCTGCTGGATTCAAGCCACACTCCCTCGCCAACACTGCACTGTTTCCCACTTCCGGATGCGCATCGAGTGGCAGGTGTGCAGCGTATAACCCCACTTCCCCCCTTATCAAGCCTTCCACCTTTCTAAACAGCGGTCCAGTCAGGCAGCGCTTCTCGCCCCAAAACAGCCCGTGGTGCACCAACAGGAGACCAGGACCCCTCTCCTTAGCACGGCTTATAACTTCTTCACTTGCATCCACGGCGGTATAAAGCCGGTCTACCTTCGACCTGCCGCCTAGCTGCAACCCATTTACGGCACCGTCAAAATCCGGGAACTCTTCCGTCCCCAAATATCCGTTCATATATTCTACAATTGTACTCAGGTTCATTTCTGCCCTCGACCCTTTAGTGCCAGAAGGCGCCCTGGTGGGGCAGGCTTCTGGCGTCTCAAGGTTGGTGTATATACAACTGCTGTTCCCTGGCTACCCCTATGACACAAAGTCTTCAGTCTCTTTCCCGGTAAGCAGAAGAAACAGTCGGTCAAAGTCTTTTTCGCTATAAAAAGGCACCTCAATCACACCAGAAGACTTCCCCAGGACAGAAACCTTAACCCTTGTCTCTAGGGCCCCCCTGAGTTCCTCCTGAAAGGCTTGAACCACAGGCGAAGCAACATTCTTCCTTGTTCCCTTGTGTTCCCCCGAAACTTTTCTCGTGCCTTCCCTGGCTTCTTTTTCTGTTCGCCTGACAGACCAACCCTCCCGAACAGCCCTCCCTGCCAGCGCTGCACCCCTAGCTGGACTTGAAGCCACCAGCAATGCTCTTGCATGGCCTGCTGTCAACTCTCCTGTCTCAAGATAAGCCTTAATGGCTGGAGTCAACCCCAACAACCTAAGTGAATTTACCACCGTTGACCTGGCCTTTCCTACCGCCTTAGCGATCTCCGAGTGATTCATGCCTACGTCTTCAGCTAACACCCTATAGGCTTCAGCCTCCTCGATTGCCCGCAAGTCCTGCCTTTGAATGTTTTCGACAAGGGCTAAGACAAGCAAGTTTTCATCAGCTACTTCTTTTTTTATTGCTGGAACTTCAGTCCAGCCCAATGATTTTATGGCCCTTAGTCGCCTTTCTCCAGCCACCAATTCGTACTTCCCGGGTTCTTTTGGGTAAGGGCGAACTAGCAAAGGCTGCAACAATCCATTTTCACTTATCGATGAAGCTAACTCCTCCAGGGACGACTCAGAAAACTCTCTTCTTGGCTGCCTAGCATTGGGCACAATGTCGGACACCTGGAGATTTGGAGCGTTCTCCACAACGCTTTCATCTGTGTATTCGCCGAGTAGCGCCCCTAGGCCTTTTCCCAGCCTGTCCGCCCGGCTTTTAGTTTCCAGTTTTTCCACGATTTAGCCTCTCTTGTTTAATTGCCCTCTGGCTCCCTATGCCTGGAGCTCATTAGCTCCTTTGCCAGGGCGACATAACTTTGAGCCCCCTGGGAAAGCTTGTCGTAACGCAGAATTGGTTTTCCAAACGAAGGCGCTTCTGCCAAGCGCACATTTCGAGGGATAGACGTCCTGTAAACCTTTGCCTGGAAGTACTTTCGCGCCTCCTCTTCCACCTGTTTAGCCAGGTTCAACCGGCCGTCCAGCATAGTTAGCAGTACTCCTTCGATCTCAAGGGCTGGATTTAGTGACTGCCTAACCCTCTTTACGGTTGATAAAAGCTGGCTCAGTCCACCCAGAGCATAAAATTCACATTGGATTGGAATCAGTATGGAATGGGCGGCGGCCAGTGCATTTAGGGTCAACAGCCCAAGCGAAGGAGGACAATCAATAAGAATATATTGATAGAGTTCTTCCGTCTCCGACAAAGACCTTTTTAGAATGGTTTCCCGACTTAGAAGGCCAACCATTTCTATTTCTGCGCCGACCAGATCAGGAGTGCTCGGCACAACGTCTAGCATAGAAAAATGTACGTCTGTTCGCACTGCCTCTTTCAAGCTACGCCCCCCCACAAGAGCATCGTAGACAGAGGGCTGGCCCACATCGACCTCCAATCCCAGGCCACTCGTGGCGTTTCCCTGTGGGTCCAGGTCAACCACCAAGGTTCTCTCTCCTGTAGCGGCCAGGGAAGCACCGAGGTTGATTGCTGTAGTAGTCTTGCCCACCCCACCTTTTTGGTTGGCTACTGCAATAATGCGTGGCATCTTTAGTAAAGTACTCCTAAGTTTTGTTCGGGCTGTTGCAGGCTGCGTTTAGTATAGACCAGAACTCGGCTTTAGAAAACCCACCACCCTTGTTTCACGTGAAACAAGGGGCGAAGCAGGGCAGTGGCCTGGCCCTTGACCCCTACGGGGCCGTGCTTCTTAGTCTTCGTACTTCCATAATCAGATTTTGTAGATCCGCTGGCGACACCCCTGGAATTCTTGCGGCCTGAGCTATAGACGAAGGCCTTACCTTACAGAGCTTTTCTCTTGCCTCCATAGACAGGCTCTCAAACTCTTCATATGGGAGCATCGAATGAAGCTTAAAGCTCGCCTGCCTGCTAAGGGTCTTTACTCTTTCTTCCTCTAGTTGGACATACCCCTTGTATTTAATCTCCATCTCTACTGCCGCCAAGGCATCTAGTCCTTGGCCATCCAAGAAGTTGGCCTTTGCCACCCTCGCCAGGTCTCTTGCAGAAACTCCTGGTCGCTTCAGGAGGTCGCTTCCCTTTGTTGGAGAGTCGATTTCAGGGGTTCCTGCCTTTTGCAATATGGGATTCACCTCTTCTGGAGAGACAGCGGTTTCATTGAACCATTTTTTGATGGATTGGTGCTTTTGTTCTCTTAAGAGAAAGGCCTCTTCCTGTACTTCGGTCAAAAGGCCTGCCTCAATCGCTATTGGGCCAAGGCGCCTATAGGCATTGTCCTGCCTTAGCCTAAGCCTAAACTCTGCTCTTGAAGTAAAAAGCCGGTAGGGTTCGTCTACACCTTTTGTCACCAAGTCGTCGATAAGAACTCCAATGTATGCTTGGTGACGTTCCAGTATCAACGGCTCTTTGCCTAAGATTTTTCTTGCCGCATTTGCACCCGCCATTACACCTTGGCCCGCTGCCTCCTCATAGCCTGTCGTTCCGTTAATCTGACCCGCGAAATACAAGCCAGGGAATTTCTTAACTTCTAAGGTGTGGCGCAATTGGTGTGGCGGGAAATAATCGTACTCAACTGCATATCCCATCTTGGTGATCACGGCCCTTTCAAGGCCTGGTATTGTTTGAATGAATTCCTGTTGGACCCCAGGAGGCAAGGAGGTCGATAGGCCATTTACATACAACTCTTCTGTCTCAAGCCCTTCGGGCTCCAAAAATACTTGATGCCTCAGCGCCTTTGGAAACCTAGAGATCTTATCCTCTATGGAGGGGCAGTACCTAGGGCCTTGCCCAGAAATGATACCTCCATACAATGCGCTTTTGCTAAGGTTTTTTTGGACAACAGCCTTAAGGTCCTTGCCCGTCCAAGTAATCCAGCAAGGCCTTTGCTCTGGCACAGCTTCCTCAATATATCCGGAAAACCGAAAATCTTCCGGATCTCCGTCCTGCCTATCTGTTCTGGAAAAATCTACGCTTCGCCCATCTACTCTAGGGGGAGTACCAGTTTTAAACCTTGCTATTTCTAGTCCCCGTTGCTCCAGCGCGGCCGCCAATTCCAGCGCTGGAGCTTCCCCGGCTCTGCCTCCTCCCATGCCCTGCCGACCCATATAAATTTTTCCTCTCAAAAAAGTTCCAGCCGTTACTACGACGGCCTTTCCTCTAAATCTGATGCCAGCCCGTGTTTCGATTCCAGATATTTTGCCGTCTTCTTCTAGCAGTCCCGTCACCATGTCCTGGAAAAAGGACAGTGTCGGCAGCTCATCTAATATTTTTCTAATCTTTCGAGGATACAGGCCTCTATCACACTGAGCTCTTGGGCTCCAAACTGCTGGCCCTTTCGACCTATTGAGCATGCGAAACTGAATCCTAGAAGCATCCGTAGCACGTCCCATGGCACCCCCCATGGCATCCACTTCCCTCACAACCATTCCTTTTGCAATCCCTCCAATTGCGGGGTTACAGCTCATCTGTCCTATTCTTTCTAGGTCAGGAGTTACGAGCAGGGTAGTTGTTCCTAGTCGGGCCGCAGCCGCAGCCGCTTCCGTGCCTGCGTGTCCTCCTCCTATCACAATAACATCATATTCAGATTTCATTTATTTTCCTATACAAAAGGAGGCGAATAGTCTGTCTAGGACTTCTTCCAAGGCCACTTCCCCAGTTAGTTCTTGCAGATAAGTTTCAGCCGATTGCAGGTGCACACAAGCCAATTCAATCGGCACCTCAGAATTCGTTTCCATTATAAACTTCTTGATGTGGACTCTCGCTGACTCAACAGCCTTTATTTGTCTCTCCCACAAGAGCAGGGGCACAGAAACTCCTGATTTTACCAATCCACCATATACTAGGCCTGGGAGGAGTTTTCTGAGCTCTAGAATTCCAGTGTTGTCAATGCTAGAAACCTCTATAGTTGCTACGGGAGTTATTTCCAGTCCTTCAGGAATAAGTTTCTCGCTGGTGGCTGGCCATAGGTCCTTTTTTGTTCTCAAAAACACCAAAGAAGTAGCCTTTAGATCAACCAGGAAATCTTTAACTTCATCGCTCATCGGTGCGCCTGCTTCTAGGCAGAAAATTACCAGGTCTGCTCTCCCTAGTTGTTCCTTTGCCACTTCAATGCCCAGCCGCTCTATGGTGTCCAGGGAGGCCCTAATCCCTGCAGTGTCAACCAGTCGAAAAGGGAATCCGTCCAGAGAAATAGAGGCCTCTATGGCATCCCTTGTAGTCCCTGGAACTTCAGACACAATGGCACGCTCCCGGCCCAATAATTTATTATATAGACTAGATTTTCCAGAGTTAGGAGGGCCTGCTAAGACCACCAACGCTCCCTCTCTCAAAAGCTCGCCCTCTGGTGCATTCGCTATTAAGGCCGTCAAGCGACTCTCCAGCCGAGAAGCATTTTCTACGATGTCTGCCATAGTGGCAGGACCTTCGTCCTCTTCTGGAAAATCTATACAGCTGGCCAAGGAGACCTGAAGCTCAACCAGCTCACCTCTAATCTCCTCTACCAGAGTGCTTAAGCCTCTTTCGAGTTGATACAGCGAAGCTTCATGGCTGGCCCTACTGGTGGCCCCTACGAGACCCAACACGGCCTCGGCCTGAATTAAGTCCATCTTTCCATTTAGAACCGCTCGGCGGGTAAATTCTCCTGGTTCTGCCTTTCTAGCCCCAGACTCCAAGCAAGACTCTAAGACCAACTCCGGCACTAAAGAGCCCCCGTGGCAGGAGATTTCTATGACATCTTCGCCCGTATAGCTATTTGGCTTTCGATATACAGTGACTAGGGTTTGGTCCAGCAACGTTTGGTTGCCTGGATTCTGGAGTAGAACCAAACTAGCGGTCCTGCTAGGAATATCCTTTACTGCTACAGGCGTGAGGCGTTGCAGTATTTCAAAGGCTCCGCCTCCCGAAAGGCGAACTACCCCAAGGGCTCCTGGACCAAGGGCCGTAGCTCTTGCTGCGATCGTATCCACCCGCAGCTCCTTGGCCTGACTGTTTTGTGGTGGGATCAGGGTTTCCACCTTCCTCTAAGGGTCTTTAGATTTCAGCTGGCTCAAGACAGGGACCTCTTTCAGAGCCTTTCGCTCCTTGGCGATAAGATATTGTTGTGGAATCGTGGCAAGGTTTGCCGTTGCGTAATAAAGATTCAACCCCGACGCAAAATTAAAGAAGATGCCGGTCATCATTATGGGCATAAGCCACATCATCATTTTCATTTGCGGGTTGGGGCTGGGCATTGATCGCACTGATATCCACTGCAACAAAAACATAGACAGGCCCATTATTACAGGCAAAATGTATAAGGGGTCAGCCGCAGACAGGTTCGGCAACCAAAGGAAACTTTCTCCCCGCAGTTGAATTGTTTTTTGAAATACAAAAAATAGCGTTATCAGGACTGGCCAAGGGAGAAGCATAGGGAGGCAGCCCGCCATCGGATTAAACCCATGGTCTTTGTAAAGTTTCATCATTTCTTTTTGGAGCTTTTCCGGCTGGTCTTTATATTTTTTCTGGATGTCCTGAAGGAGGGGCTGCACGGCCATGTTTTTCATCTGTGCCCTCATCGCCCTCTGGTTGATAGGGTAAAGAAGTAGTCGCATGAAACATCCGAAAAGAATCAATATCCATCCATAGCCCATATTCAACTTGTCGTGGAGGAGATTAAATATGTACAGCACCCCCGTCACAACGGGACGCACTACTAGTCGCATCCAGCGATATCCATAGGGGTTTGCCTCTTCCAGTTCGTTACCATAGGAGGCCAACAGCGGTCTCTCTTGGGGGCCCAAAAAGACCCTATATTCAACCGTTCCATTGCCAGGAACTTCCTGTGCAATTGAAATCTCTGCTCGATCTTCTCCAGGAGCTGGCGCAATCGACACTTCCCCCAAATAGTCTTTAGTCTCTGTCTGTCCCTGTCCAGGCAAAATAGCAAAGATGAAGTATTTGCTCTTTAGGGCTAACCACTCGAAGGGACCCTGGAGGGACTCTTCTTCGTCAATCTTTCTAAAATACTCCGATTGTATGCCATCCGAACTGTGCTTAGCTGCGTATCCAAGTACTCGAGACTCCTCTGCCACCCTCCGCTCGTTGTAGGCCAGTCCAACACCCATTTCGGTAATAAGCACAGCTCTGTCGACCCCTGGTCCAGACATCGAAGTCGTTGCTGCAACCTCATAGGAGCTTGGATCAAACTCATAAGTCGTAGTCATAGAGAAGGCGCCTGAAGGGTGTGTATAGGTAAAAGCTAAAGACTTTGGTTCGCCTCCTTCTTCCAGTGTTATTCCTCCCTCGGGTACCACCTGGTAAATCGCTTCTGCAAGGTCCAACTCCCCGTCCGACACTTCTATCCTAGATCCAAGAGCACCTGGGCCGTCTTGGGCCAACAACTCCACTACACCTTCTTGGTAAAAATTAGAAAAATTAGACAGCTTGGCAGAGACAAGTCGTGCCCCTACAGTACTGAATGTCATGTCATATAACGGGCCTAACACCCCTACTGTGTGCCCGTCTCTTGTCAGTGGAACGGGGCTGGTGAAGGGGTCGGGAGCCGACTCTTCACCAGGCTGGCTTTGGTCCCGAGGAAGTCTCTCTTGGGGGAAAAGTTCTGTTTCTCTTGCTTCGAGAGATGGGTCCGCCAACTCTTGCTCTTGAGATAAGGATTCCTCTGGAAGGATTGGAGGAAAAAGTTTATTTGTTGTAAAAAGGACTAGAATCATAAGGCTAACTGCCAATAGAAATCTTGATTGCTGGTTCATAGCCGTCTCTCTTTTAACCTACTGGCGGGACGGGATCATAGCCGTCTTTTCCATTTACTGGTTGGCATCGCAACAGCCTCTTTATGCCTAGGGCTAGTCCTTGCCATGGACCATGTCGCTCAACAGCCAACTTGGTGTACTCAGAACAGCTTGGTTGAAATCGACAACAGGGAATAAAAAATGGCGAGATGCCCTTCTGATAGAAACTAATAGCCCTAATTATCAGGTGCTGGAACATATGGCCCTTAATGCCTCTTTCGCTTCAGATTCTAACCAGGAAAAATCACTCCTATATGCTTTTTTCTTTGCTCTAATCAATATGTCCAGCCTTCTGTTCTGTTTTCTTAGGTTGGGCAGCAGGTTAGTCCTAGCTATCTCTTTTAGCCTTCTTTTAACTAGGTTTCTTTGGACATTATTCTGCCCATGCTTAGCGACTATAATGCCCACCCGGGGGCGTGTTCCACTCGAAGGCATCGCCAACAGATCTAATACCTCAGTCCGTTCACGTCGCACTCCAGGGCCGAAGAAGCGCCGTATATCTTTGGTTTTACTGACCTTGTCGGCAGGGGTAATCCGCAGAGAGGAAGTTCCTTTATTTATTGCTTGCGAATCTTTGAAGTTGATTCTCATCTAACGCTTTCTACTTTGTACCAATCTTTACAACTAAGCGGGAGCGACCTCGTGACCGGCGCCTTGCCAGGGTCTGTCTGCCTCCACGGGTTTTCATTCTCTTGCGAAAGCCGTGTTTGTTGACCCGCTTCCGGTTGCGGGGTCTGTATGTGGGTTTCATAAGGTTGGGGCCTTTTTTCTTTTTGAGCTCTTAAAGTTTAGCTAGGGAAGATATTTAAGAGCGCTGGTACGGGTCAAGGCTGTGGCAACTAGACGCGACTGGAAATTGACTTTTCCACAATTCGATTCTAGCGTCCTTGTCCAGCAAAGTGCAATCTATCCTGCTAGTCTTTAATTCTTGTCAAAAGGAGTTCATGGAGTTCACAGCCGAAGAACTGTGGTCAAAGGTTCTAGAAAATGCTCGCACACAGATTCAAGGGCAAACCTACCGTACCTGGCTGGCTGACACCTCAGCAAAAAGCCTAACCGACTCCGGCCTTATTGTGGAAGTCGCCAGCCAATTTCACGTTGAATGGATTAGTGAAAAATATGGAAAGGTGCTGACCGAGGTTGCGCAAGGCGTTGTAGGTAGGACCTTAACTCTCCAGTTTCACCCTCGATCACCCTCGTCTCCCTTGGCTATTCTTGAGCCAGAGCCAGAGGAAATGCCATCGTTGTTTTCCCCCCAAAACTTAAATTCCTCTCCTTCCGGCAAGCCGGCCCTAAACGAAAAATATTTGTTCTCTCGTTTTGTGGTCGGCAACGACAATCAGCTGGCTTCCGCTGCCTGCAAGGCTGTGGCCTCTAATCCCTCTCGAATGTATAACCCGTTATTTTTATATGGTGGGGTTGGACTTGGGAAAACTCACTTAATGCATGCTATTGGGAATGAAGTGCTTAGCAACAACCGCCTTGCCAAGGTTGCTTATGTAACCACCGAGAAATTCACCAACGAACTGATAATGGCCATTCGGGATGGATCTACCGCGAACTTTAGAGCTCGTTATAGAGAAAAAGACCTTCTTCTGGTGGATGACGTACAGTTTCTTAAGGGCAAAGAACGCACCCAGGAAGAATTTTTTCACACCTTTAACACCCTCTATGATGCCCACAAGCAGGTTGTGTTGACCAGTGATCGACCACCCAAGGAAATTCCCGGATTGGAGGAGAGGCTTATTTCCCGTTTTGCTTGGGGACTTGTGACAGACATTATGCCGCCGGACTATGAAACCCGACTGGCTATTCTGAAGAAGAAGTCCGAAGACGAAGGACTAGATCTAGATGAAGGTGTTAGCGACTTTATCGCTCGCTCCTGCACTTCTTCGATTAGGGAGCTAGAGGGAGCCCTTATAAAACTCATGGCGTTCGCTTCTGTTGCCAACAAGAGCATCAGCGTGGACCTGGCCAGAACGGCCCTAAGGGGGACTTTTGGATATGGTCCTGGGTCCGCAGGAGGGCTTCTGACCCCCGAAATGATTAGGCAGACCGTGGCCCTGCGCTGGAGGGTCAGCGAGGAGGCACTTGCCTCCAAAAGGCGAAGTAAAGATTTGGCGGTTCCCCGCCAGGTAGCCATGTATCTAATAAAAACCCTCCTAGACTACCCACTTGTCGCCATAGGTAGGGTTTTCGGAGACAGAGACCACTCAACGGTCATTCATTCTATAAAAAAGGTAGAGCAAACCCTTGAAAAAGATTCCACTTTTCGACGAATCGTTGAGGCTGTCCAAGATGAACTTAAAGAGAAATAGGTCTGTTTATAACTCCACGGAAAACCTTTGTTTTTCTATTGGGTTTTCCACAAAAACTTTCATAGCAATCTTCTCCACTTTTTATCCACACTTTATAAAAACACCTAACCCCAACGTTTAAATACACAAAATAGGCTTTTCAACAAAAAGACCATTACTACTACTACTATATTTATTATATAGTGTTATTTAGAATAAGTATGTATTGTAGATAACTACTCCCCATCAACTCTCTGGAGGATGAATGGACTGTATAATCACCCGACAAAACTTTCATGCTGGATTAACAGCAGTGTCAGCAGGAATTCCCACCAAAACGACCTTGCCAGTACTGTCGAATATCCTTTTTGACGCGGTGAGCGATGGGGTATGGATGATCGGTACAGACTTAGATGTAGTTATAAAGAAATGGATACCTGCAGAAGTAAAAGCTCCCGGTGACTTAACGGCTCCAGGTAAAAAGCTACAGGAAATCGTAAAAGAGCTTCCAGATAAAATGGTGGGGATGAAATCTAGGGGTGACCAGCTAGAGCTTTCATGTGGTAAAAGCAACTTTAAGTTAAACGGCATACCCTCCCATGAATTTCCAACACTTCCCGAAATGGATTTTAGTTCGGCCTGGAAAGTAAAAGGTGAGGATCTTCATAGTTTAATTAAGAATACTTCTTTTGCTGTGTCTACCGAGGAAAGCAGACCTATTTTAAATGGGGTTTTGTGGGAAATTAGGGATGGACAAATGCGAATGGTAGCAACAAATGGACACCGTTTAGCTAGAATGGGGGTTCCCGCCAAAGTAGAAGGTGCGCCCAATCAAGATTTTATAGTTCCGCCATTAGCCTTACAACAAGTACAGAGACTTTTTGATAGGTCAGACGATATAGAAGTGTCAAATAGTGGTAACCACCTAGGCTTCCGAACAAAAGACACTGAAGTATACACAAGACTAATAGATGGAACCTATCCAAACTACGAGCAAGTACTACCTAAGGATAACGATAAGGTCGCTGTGGTTAACAAAAGTGAATTGGCAGCATCCCTAAGGAGAATGGCCGTAGTCGCCAGTGATCAGACCAAAAGAATAAGAATGTCTTTTACCAAGTCAGACCAAGGTGAAGGGAGTGTCCACCTCAGTGTGTTAACTCCAGACCTAGGGGAGGGGAGCGACGAGATGGAACTTATAAGCTATGAAGGAGAAGGTTTGGAAATAGGATTCAATGCAACCTACTTCCTAGAGGTCTTGAGATATATGCCAACAGAATCAGTACAGATGGCATTTAGTGCTCCAGAAAAAGCAGCTACGATAGTCCCAGATTATCAAAATAAAGAAAAAAAAGCAGAAGACTATATTTGTCTTGTAATGCCCCTTAGGCTTATAGACTAGAGCGCTTTTGTTGTTGTAAAAGATGGGTTTTAGTAAAAATTGCCTCAAAGGGTAGTTCTTTCTCAAGCTTAGCCCTTCCCCCTTCTTCTCTGTCCACCAAACATAAAACTCCGACAACACACATGTCCGCACTTCTAATAGCTTCGATAGCTTGAAAAGCGCTCTTCCCTGTAGTAACTATGTCCTCCAGTACAACTACATTTGCGCCAGTCGGCACACCTCCTTCGATTTGTCGCCCAGTTCCGTGCCTCTTGGCCTCTTTTCTGACCGTAAACCCATCTAGGGTTGGGCCAGTGTGCCCAAAGGAGTGATGAGCGATAGCGTAGGCAACGGGATCGGCGCCAAGGGTGAGACCTCCTACATGTGTAGGGTTCCAACCTGTTTCTAGGATGCGGTCATAGCAGACTTTTCCAATTAACGTCTGACCTTCAGCTGTCATTGTGGTTTTTCTGGCGTCAATGTAGTAGGACGAAGTTGCACCACTTGAAAGGGTGAAACTCCCTGTTTTTACAGATCGCCCCAAGAGAAGGCTCTGTAGTCGAAGTACCTCATTCATATATTATCTCCTCACGCGTGTTTTAGGCCCCTCTGTAGCTCCGAGGACCTCCCTACTGTGCTGTTCTGCTATTTCGGTGGGCATTCTACAAGGAGAGCCATCTTTGGAAACCCAAACAGCGACAACTCGAGCCTTGGCTACAAGCACGGACTTGCCAGCTCTCTCAGAAGATTCTGTTCTGGCTTCTTGGCAGAAGGTCAGGCTAGTTCTCTTTAGTTTCTCCAGGACAGTCTTAATCTGAAGAGTGTCTTCAAAAAAGACTTGAGACAGGTAGTCAATTTCTAGGCGAACGACGTATATCTTAAGCCCGTTGTCCAGCATTTTCCGGCGGGAAATCCCGTAAGAGTCCAAGGTGTCGAACCTGGCTTTCTCGAAGTAGTTGAGATAAACGGCGTGATTCACATGTCCGTAGGAATCTAGCTCGTAGGAGCGCACCTTAAGTACGGTTTCGGGCGTCATTATGTTTCTAGTGGTGTGCCGACGGGGGCTGGAAGAGGAACTCAGTTTGGTTGGAGGAAGGGCGGGGCTTCCTTCGTCTGGATACAATTCTAGCTTTTCGGGTGGGAGTGGCCTGACGGCCCGAGGACAAGCTGGAAAACAGGTCTCGCTGCTTTTCAGGCCTGCCAGGTTGCAAGGAGTAGGGGAGGACCCCTGGGCGTGTCTCAAGAGTGAGTGAAACCCCCTCCATAGAAGGTGCGATCAAGACATCAACCCATGGCCCACCAAGCTCCGGCTGCCGTCTGACTTGGGCTGTGCCACCACCACGAAGAGTTTTTCGGATTTCTGCTACGAGGGTGGGATCTCCGAGCCATCCTGCGGTTGGGGAAAGAGGGTGGCCAAGAAGGTGCCTCTCCTCGACTCCTTTTCCCAACAAGGCCAGAGCCCCAGGGCTAAGGGCGGTGGGACACAAGTGCTTGTCTATGTGGACAATCCGAACTTGGGTGGCAGAGAAGACTCCATATATGGGGGAGACCTTAGCGGGCCGTGAAGGCAGGATTGTTTTGGCTGTGAAGGTGTTTTCCTGGCTGAGCTCAGTGACGTCGACAAAGTATTCAATTCTTATCCCTTCTAGGTTTCCTCCTTCAAACAAAGCAGTTGTATGAAGCAATCTCAGGGGTTCAGAGCAATGGCTAACGCTAAGGTTGACTTCTAGCGGGGACTGATTGCCGAAGACAGGGCCTTGGGCGAGGTTGGCTTCTAACTGGCCAGGCTCCTCTATGCGTGCTGACAGTGATTTTCTGAACAGGGTCGTGATACGCCTTCCTACAACCTCCTGGGGGCTGATGCTAAAAAACTTACAAAAAGCGTCGTTACACCCCAGGACATGGCGATCGAGGCCGATTACTAGGGTTCCAACAAAAGGACCTTGTGGTTGTATCAAGTCTTGGAGGCACCCTGCAGGGACTTGAGTTTCGGGGCCAGCAACTTTATCGGACTTTTTGAGCCGATAGAAGCAGAATGCGACAAGCCCAAAAAGGGACCCGGCGAGAATCAGTGGGTCCACTAGTGGACCCCTAGCCAGCAGGCTGGGACAATGGCGAGTCCAGTTAAATCTACCAATGGAAGCATGCTCCCCCTCCCAATCTCGTCTTGCTTAGATGAGTCGGAATAGATTTATAACTCCTATCAGTCCATATGACCAGAAACGCGAGCTGTGATCAAGGTAAGCTTGACGGTAAGAACCCTGTTAATGCAAGGAAAACTATGGAAACAAAGGGCAGTAAACACGTGCAGCCTGGTGCCAAAATGCCGCCCTTAGGCAGAATCGGAAACCATAATATTTAGGGCACGCGGAACCACCTCTACAACGACTTCGGCTTCGGTCGCTTGCCACACTTCTCCGTCAATTTCATACTTGGGAGGAAGGGAAAATTTAGCCCTAAAGGTACTGGCTGTTTGCTGTTTGACCGAGGAAGACTCACCATGTCTGCCTTTGGCTGCGAGACCAAACAGCTGCATTCGCCTAAATGGACTAGCATTGCCTATGACGCAGGCGTCTAACAGCCCGTCGTCCAGTTTCGCGTCAGGAGCGATTGGAAAAGAACCCCCAAAAAAGGGGCCATTAGAAATGGTCAGCATAAGATGTTTGCCGTGCACGGGTATGTCTGACCCACTCAGGTCGATGTCGATTCCTGGAAACCACAGCAGATTTCTAAGGGCGGCTGATTTGTACAGGAGCTCTCCACGCAAGAAAAGGGCCCTGGCGGCAGTTTCAATACAGGCAACATCAAATCCGAATCCTATAAGGTTCAAAAAGTGCCGACCCGCCACAGGGGTAGTGCCATCTGGGCTCCCATAGCTTACGACTCGCCCGACGTCGACAGTTCGCACTTTTCCTTTTGCTAAGGCCAAGACTCCGTCCTCGGGGCTCTCCACGTCGACACCAAAATTTCTGCCGAAATCATTGCCCGTTCCAGATGCGAGGATCCCGAATAATAGATCTGGTCTGCTCGAACAAATAATTCTGTCAGCCACATTGCTCCAGGTTCCATCTCCACCAACTGCTATTATAAAATCGAATCCGTTTTCTATAGCTTGGTCCACCAATTTTGCCTCTTGTCCCGGATACTCGGTGACGACGTGTTCAAATTTGGGCAAATGTCTCTCCAGTAGTCCAAGAAACATATTTATTCTCTTCAAGCTGCTACGTCCACGCCCAGCCGCTGGATTAAAGAGAACAAAAGGACGTCGTATGGGTTCAGACATAGGCGATCCTACTTAGGTGTAGTGTCAACCCCACGCCTAAAGGACCTCAAGCGGACTAAAAATTTCTACTCCGTTTCTCATCCACTGCTCTCGGAAAGGGCGGTCGGGTAGATCGTCCAGCATTATACCACTAGTCATCTCATGTCCAAACAGGACTAACGAGCCCTGTTCAAATTCGTGTTCACTGTAGCTTGCACCTTTCATGGTGATATCTGCTTTGAAGTTTTTGCAATCATCGGACATGAAAGAATGGAATAAAAGTTCTGTAGGGTCAAAAGTGTGACCTGTGGTGGTTAGCTCAAGTATGGGCTCCCCTCCTTCTTCAACTCTTACGTGCATCTTTTTTTCACCCTCGGTAAAGGCTACGTCTATATCCTTCATCAGGTGAGGCAATTTCCAGCGATCAATTCCCTGAAGCCGACCCAGTTTAGTGCTGGTGGCTACCATAAAGGGATAAAGGGCTGCCTTAGGAAGGCGTTCTCCTAGAGTGACTAAAGGAGGCACTAAGACCGAAAGCACTAGCTCTTGATAGGGGCCAGCATCCCCTTTAAAAAAGTCAAAAACAGAGACCGAAAGCACACTTGATTCTGGGCGTCTTTCTAGGGGTTGGAGCGCTCCCGGGAGAAGCTGCCGAGCATTCTCGGTAGCTATCTCAAAGAGACAGCTTAGCCCCTCTTTGAAGTAATAGTGTCCGGTTGACTCGGACATATACCATACCTTTCCAGAACCTTGCTGATAATTTTAGCGCCCTCACTAAGTTCTTGGCGAGAATGAGTAGAAGAGATCGACATTCTGAATCGGGATTTGTGCTTAGGTACGGCAGGGTATTGCACTGGGTTTAGGTATATCCCTTGTCGGAGCAATTCTTCCCCTATCTCAAAAATTCTAGCGTCATCTTGTATGAGGATTGGAATTACCTGTGACTCGGACTGTCCAATAGGAACACCTGCTTCTCTTAGTAGTTTTTGCATGTATATAACGTTTGACCAGAGCCCCTCTCTAAGCTGAGGCTCTTCTTCGAAAATCTCTAATGCTTTCAGGATGCCCGCTGTGACCACGGGAGAGAGCCCGCAGGAAAAGAACCGAGAGCGGGAAAACCCACGCAAGTAGTTAATAAGCTGTTGGGATCCTGCCAGAAAGCCTCCTTGTCCACCGAGGCTTTTGGAAAAGGTGCCAACATGTAGGTCGATTTCATCCTCCAGACCGAAATGTTCGGCAACTCCTCTTCCGTTTTGCCCGTAAATAAAGGTGGAGTGGGCTTCGTCAATTAGAATGCGAGCACCGTAACGCTTACATACATCAACAATGTCTGGTAAAACGGCCACATCTCCGTCCATAGAATAAACGCCTTCCACAAGGACTAATTTTTTCCCAGTGAATTTCTTAAGTTTGCGCTCCAGATCTTCCACTTTGTTGTGTCGAAAAAACCTGCTAGTTGCTTTAGAGAGAATCATGCCGTCCACTAGCGAAGCGTGTGCATACTGATCGGCCACAATAAGGTCGCCCGACCGCATGAGGCCTGCTATAACCCCAACGTTTACGCTGTAACCAGTGGGAAAGAGTAGCACAGCTTCTTTATTTTTAAACCGGGCCAATTGTTCTGATAGCTCCACGTGTACTTCCATTGACCCGCTAAGGATAGGGGACCCAGAGGCTCCATTGCCATAAATTTCTACTGCCTTTACCACAGCCTCTTTTACCTCGGGCCGATAAGATAGGCCCAGGTAGTTATAGGAAGCAAAATTCAATAAGTTTTTATGGATTTTTCCTGTTTTGGTATTACGGATATCTACCCGTGTTCCAGGTTCTCCTTGCATGGGTAATCCGTATAAGTAGTAACCAGCGGGCTCAGCGTCTTTCCACCATTCGTCGAAGGGGCCAAGCATGTCGAAGGGGTCGTTGCCCGAACCAAAATAGAAATTGGTATAATCGTATTGCATCGCCAGTGGAAGAGGCTTCCCAGCCTTGTCTGCGAACATTCCCCGTCCAGCTTTTCCAGAAGTATGTTTGTCCTCCACCATCCCGCCTCCTAGGCGCCTATAAGACCTCGGTTGCTAGGATAAAAGCTATTAAAGTACAGAACAGATGGGAACCCGCGGGCCACAACCAACAAAAAACTAAGGGATTGAAGGCCCAATAAACTCTGCTATGAACTCTGAGGCTGGGTCTCGAAATAGGTCTTCCAAGCTTCCCGACTGAACGACACGTCCGTTATCAAGCGCGTAGACCGATGCTCCCAGTGCTACAACATCTCTTACGTCATGTGTCGCTATTATGGACGGTCGGCCAAACATCTTGAGACGTTCTGATAGAAAGATTCGAACTGTACGCCTGGTGGTAGCATCCAGGGCTGCCAGTGGCTCGTCTAGGAGCAGTAATTCCGGCTCAATAACAAGTGCACGTGCAAGGGCGACCCTTTGTTGCTCCCCCCCCGAAAGGCCTTCTGCGGGCCTATGGGCCAGGGCTGAGCAACCGAGTTCTCCAAGGATGTCCTGCGCCCTGCTGTGGCGCTCCGAGCGTATAAGCTTGCCGGGCCCGGTAGACAGGCCAAAGGAAACGTTGTCCAACACGTTTAGGTGGGAGAACAAGCTGTATCCTTGAGGCAAATAGCCAATGCGTCGCTGCTCCATTGGCGTGTGGATACCTGTCTGGGTGTTTACCAACGTTCTGGTTCCCAGGACAAATTCTGCAAGGTCGGGAGCTATTGCTCCTGCCAGAAACCTAAGGAAAGTTGTTTTGCCGCTGCCATTAGGCCCTATGATTGCAATGGGGCCGCTGTCTCCCCTTAGGGCTACTTCGAGTAAAAACGTACCAACGGAAGCGCGCACGGAAGCGTGCCAGCTACTCAAGGTAAGGTTCTCTTGATGGCTGTCGTGACAAAAGGAAGCAGTTGAAGTCCAGCCAGCAGTGCTGCGCCAGCTGCAACTAAAACCAAGGAAAAAACCACTGCGAGCTGCACGTCTGACTCTAATGCAGAAAAAATCGCAAGGGGCATAGTTTGGGTTTCAGCGGGCATATTTCCGGCGAAAAGCAAGGTGGCTCCAAATTCTCCGAGGGCCCGAGCCCAGGCCAGAGAAGCTCCAGTGACGAGGCCTGGCATTGAGAGAGGAAGGGCAACGCGGAAGAAGGATGCAACGGAAGAAGAGCCCAGCGTTCGAGCTACTATCAGTGTATCTGGGTCGACCTTCCGGAAAGAACTTGCCGCTGCCTGGACGAAAAAAGGCGAAGAGACAACAATTTGGGCGATGACCACAGCCTCTGTAGTGAAAGGTATAGCCAGTCCTAGGTTCCCTAGGACTGGCCCTAGTATTCCTTGGCGACCGAACGTCTGTAAAAGCGCAACGCCCAGGACCGCTGGAGGGATCACGATTGGCAGTTCGACTAGCAGTGAAATCATTTTGGTTGCTCGTGATTGGGACGAGGCTATCCACCAAGCGAGAGGGGTTCCCATAACTATGATAAGGCCCAGGCTTACCAGAGTCGTTTTTAGGCTTAATAGGAGAGCGGGAAGAAACATGGGATGACCTAGGCCGGCCAGGACTTCTTCTGTGGAGGCGGATAGAATTAGAGCGATCAGCGGAACTGTCAGCAAGCCCAACAGGGTCGCTCCCAACAGACCAGCCAGGGTTGAAATAGGCGAAAAGCGACTCCTCTGGTTCACTCTGAGACCAGAAAGCCATGGCTGTGGAGTATTTGTCGCCCATCGGCGGACAAGACGTAATTTATGAACTGTACAGCTTGGGGTGTATGGGCAGAGCGGGTCAGCACTCCTATGGGATAACGTACTTGGGCATTCAGCTTCTCGGGGATTGCCACCACCTTTAACTTGTGAGACGAAGCCTCTGTCCGATAAACAATGGCTGCATCGGCCTCGCCCATTTCCACCTTGGCTCTGACGAGTCTAACGTTGTTTTCAAGAGAGACAGTTTGAGCCTGTACGGCGGTTACAAAGTCTTCACCCAAGTGTTGCCGGGCACGCTCCAGGACCTGGAGCGTATAGATGCCAACAGGGACGTTATTAGACCCGGTGACAATCAGTGAAGCTTTTTCTAGGTCTCTGAAGTGCTGAATGTCGGCAGGGTTAGCGGTGGGCACAATGACAACGAGCTCATTGCTGGCAAAGAACTGACTTCCGGACATATGCCCACCACTTATGAGTGCTTCAGTATGATCCTGGTTGGCTGAAGCAAAGATATCTACTTGGGCGCCTTGTTCTATCTGAAACCGCAAGACTTGGCTTCCAGCAAAGGTCATGCTTACGTCCATTTCAGGATTCGCCTCTTCAAAGGCATTCTCGATACTTCTAAAGGTCTCGGTTAGCGAAGAAGCAGCGTAAATCACCAGGCTGGTTTTGGCTCCGTCCCCTCCTTGCTCTTGGATACAGCTAGCTGCCAGCAAGCTGGCTATAAATGTAGAGACCAGGGGGATAGCTCGAAGGATGATGCTTTGCATCTTTCAGTCAGGCCGAGAGACGGCTAGGGTGGTCAGGTGTCCAGACAGAGATAAATCGTAGCCCGGAAGCTTGCCCGCCTCAGACCGAAAAGACGATTGATCAATCAAGCTTAAAAAGCGAGAAACTGCAGGGGACTTAAGTTGTGATTCTGATAATACGAGATCGAAGCGCTCCCGTGATAGGGGGATAAAGCTTAATTCTTCGGCCAACGCCGCCGATTCGATGGCTATTCCTGCGTCGGCCACCCCCGTGCTAACTAGCCGAGCAACTTCAGCGTGGTTAGAAGCCAGCGGTCTAGAGTTTATAATGTTCGTGGCCTGTGTTTCTCCTACAAGCAACCTACTGAGAAGCTTTTGGGCACCTGATCCTTTGGTCCGTCCAGCATAGCGAAGGCCTGGCCTGAGTAAGTCCGTGGCCGTTTTTATCCCTAAAGGGTTCCCTGCGGCTACCAGTAAGCCCTGTCTCCACCGGGCGAGATTGACAAGAGTTGCGGTCTCATTCGGGAAGGCATGTTTTGCAAGGCTACTGTGGGCCTTGGGGTCAGCATTGCTAGCAAGATGAATCCCCGCAACATGAACAAGGCGTTTCTTAAGTAAGCTTAAGGCCTGAGAGCTGTCTGCGGGAATCCAGGTGGCCCGTGTGTCGGCATACTGACGCCCAAGTCGATCACAGAGAACACCCAACAACGGTGCGCAGCCTGCCACTAAAATGTTGGAGTCTATGCTAGCTCGGCTGGAGAAAAGCTCAACAATACCATTTTCGAGGCCAGCACTATTGGTTGAATTCAACAACCAGCCGTCGGCAGCTTGTGTGTCGTCATATTGAGGATGAGCAATTAGTTCGTCTCCAATGCGTCCCACTATGACCCTTTCTACGGAGGTTTCCTCTGGTGCTGCCAGGCGACTAGATATCAATGGTCCGCCAGCGAGGCGAAAAAGATCTTCCACCGTGCAGCGCAAAGAATGGGCCAGCTGAAGCGCAAGCTGGGTCGATGGTATTTGTTTACCCGCCTCTATATGGATCAAGGCCTGACGTGAGACACCAATTCTTCTAGCCAAATCTGCTTGGGAAAGGCCAACAGCAGTCCTTCGTTCTTTTAAGGACGATAAAAAACGAGCCTTTTTCAAAGGGACCCCCTTGTCCTGAGAGTTGACTGGCGCAACAAATAGTCATCTATACATGACATAATGTAGCTTCAACTTAACTACACTGAGCTGGGGGACCAATGGGGTAGTAATTTGGGAGAGCTCAACAAGGGATGGCTCCAACCAGGCAGGTTGGAGCGAAAGGAAGCTCCCGCGGCTGGACTCGAACCAGCGACAAGCCGGTTAACAGCCGGCTGCTCTACCAACTGAGCTACGCGGGAATACAAAAAGAACTGATTTAGGTAAGAAAGGTCAGCTAGATTCTTTGAGGTGTCAAGGAGCATGTGGTTCTTTCTTGCACCCCAAAAGGCAATGCTGACAAGGTGTTAATACTAGGGAGGGCTAGCCAATCGTGAGGTTGAGGTTGAGGTCTTGGCCAGAAGGTGTCATAATCAACTGACGCCTATAACAGGAACTGGAATTCCAGTTCCTGTTATAGGGCCTACTGTTGGGGGTCAAAGGCTTATGGGTTGTTCCGCAGGAGGTAAGGACCTTGGTTTGGACCTAGAGGGAGTCATGATGAGGAATAACAGCAACTGGTGGAAAGCTACCAAGCAGGACGTCAGGGTCCTGTCAGACTTACGGGGCGTTCAACAACCAAAGCAAGAAAGAAGCCAAAAGAGCTTCGACGAGATCATATTGGCAGCTAAGGACCTGATGTATGAGCACGGGCTGGAGGGAGCCACTGTGAAGGGTGTTCTGGAGAAAAGTGGGGTAAGTGCCAGTAGTTTCTATGGCAAATTTGAAGGGCGTGATTCCCTTTTGGAGTATATGGCCTGTTTGTTTTGGTTGGCAGCTGAAAGGGAATGGGGCTTAGTGTTGGACAGTAGGAGGTGGCGAGGGGGGGGAACGAGGCCGTTGGTGGAGCAGTTGATGAAAATGTTGGTGATGTGGTTTAGGGCTGAAGAGGCGGTCCTGAGGGCTTTTTTGCTTCACGCACTGTCGGGAGCAGATGAAACCAACCTGAAGCGAATTTCAGAATTCGACAACTGGTTGGCTGACGAGACAACTGGTCTGTTAATCGAAAGGAAAGAAGAGATCGGGCATACTGCCCCAGGCTTGGCTATTCGGGTAGCGACGCTCCAGGCCGTGGCAACGGTCCGAAGCAGGCTGCTTTTTCTAGGAAAAAATATGGAAGACGGAATAAGCGACAGGAGGCTGTCTCAGGAAATGTCTAGAGGTTTTTTGGGCCATTTGAATATCGTACAGCAGGGCTCCACTGCTAGTTTGAGATAGGTCCAATTTCAGAGAGAATAGTGTCCAGGACTTCTCTGAATACGTCCAAGGGGATGGCCCCAGGAATAGGACCGTAGTCGCGTACAACAAAAGTGGGTGTAGACCGTACACCAAACTGCTGCGCAATATTAGTATTGGCTTGTACGCGCCATAAGAGCTCGTCATTGGCTATACAGGAACGATAGCTATCCATATCAAGACCAATGCTTACTGCAAAGGCCTCTAGGGCAACCTTGGGATCAGGGCCGGTTTTCCATTCGCCTTGGAATTCGAATATTTTGCCTGCCATTTGCTCGAAACGCCCTTGTTTTCCAGCGCATTCTGATGCCAACGATGCGTCCACGGAGTTTTCCCAGTTACCCATGATGAAGGGCATGGACTTCCAGTGTACCTGACCCGGACCTATGTATTCCTCCTTCAAAGCTGGAAGGATCTCAAGGTGGAATTGTCGACAGTAGCCACACCCGTAGTCAAAGAACTCTAGGATGGCTATGGGAGCATCTGGGTCTCCAAAGTCTTCTCCCATGTTGTCTATGGTGATTTCTGTTGCTGATGCGGGAGGTGGGGAAGGGCGGTTCAGGGCTCTCATGCCAGGAGGCACCCTAGCGGCGGGAGGTGGGCTAGAAGAAAGAAGGGTTTCAGTAATCGAAGGAGATGAGTCTTGATCGCTTTGCTCAGTACATGCAAGCAGAGAAATGGATCCAGCTAGGAGAAGCGCAACAGTTGGTCTGCAGGGGCTCAACTTTAATCTATATAGAATCTTGTTTTCTTTTTTCATGGCATTTCTAAATCAATCATTTGTCCGAAGTCCGCTAGCGACGCTGACATGCTAGCAAAGGTACCACTGAAGAGAAGAAACCCCAATATCAGAAGGCACAGTCCAGAGATGCGTTGGAGGCTGTGAGACCAACTGTGAACCCAGTGTATAGATGTCAAAAACCAGTGGAAGCCTACTGTGACAGCAATAAAAGGAAGTGCAAGGCCAAGGCCGTATACAGCAAGGAGCAGGGTGCCTTTGGCGACGGAAAACCCTAGGGTCACATAAGCGAGGATGGTGCCAAGGAGCGGCCCAATACAAGGGGTCCACCCAGCTCCGAAAACAAGGCCAGCAACGAGGGATCCGAAGGCTCCGACAGGCTTGGTACTTAGGTGGACACGGAAATCTTTTGTAAGAACAGGTACACGAATCCACCCTAGCAACAGAAGCCCAAAGGCCATGATGACGATTCCGCCCAGTCTTGATACTTCTGGTAGCAGGCGGTTGAGGGCTTGCCCAAAAACGGTGGCGGAAGCCCCGAGTGTCATGAAGACAACCAGAAATCCAAAGGAGAAAAGAATGGAATGCAGAACAGCTTTTTTTCTGGCTCTAACAGCCCCTGTTTTTCCTAGTTCTTCCATCGTAACACCAGAGATGAAGACTATATAAGCTGGGACTACCGGGAGAACACAGGGAGACAAAAAAGAGACGACACCAGCACAAAAGGCCAGGAGGAAAGGAATCTCTGGCAAGTCAATTGGTCCTTGAAATTATATGGTCATTGGAAGCCCACATAGCTGCCTCATTAAAAAAGAGCTTTAGAAAGGTTGTGATAGGGATTATAATCAACCTCTGAAAGTAAGCTAGTGAGTAGGTTGGTCGCATGCGAAAAGTCTCAAGGGAAAAATTTGAAGATACCTGTATGTCATGGGCACCTGGAAGCAGTGGTGCGTGAACCCAGAGGCCTAATTCGGGGGGCCGCAGTCGTTTGTCACCCTCATCCGTTGCAAGGGGGTACGATGCACACCAAGGCTGTATATAGGGTGGCACAGGCAATGGCAGAAATAGACATAGTGGCCCTCCGCTTTAATTTTCGGGGAGTCGGAAGAAGTACGGGGACATATGACGCAGGAGTGGGTGAACGAGAAGACACCAAGAGCGCCTTAGATTGGCTGGAGGAACGGTACCCCAAGGTCACATTAATGGCGGGTGGTTTTTCGTTCGGCTCAATGGTTGCCCTAAGGGTGGGACTTACAGATCCGAGAGTGAAAGCTCTTTTTGGATTTGGGGTGCCAGTCCGCCTTTACGACTATAGCTTTCTCGCTGACACCGCCAAGCCCACACTTTTGGTGCAGGGTAGCCAGGACGAATTTGGTACAGCCCTTGAACTACAGAAGGCCGTGGCGTCCTTTGGCCCTGAGGTTTCGGTGGCTACGGTAGAGGGCGCTGACCACTACTTTAGTGGAGCAGTAGACGGGCTGAAAAAATCGGTTGCCAAGTATTTTACAAAAGGACCTGGAGGAGACATCCTATGAAGAAGAGAGAACATGTTTTGGACAACCTAGAGAAGCTTTATCGCGAAGAATTAAGCAGAGAAACCCAAGGAAACACAAGTTCTTCCAGGCTTGATTTTGAATTTCAAAGAGATCAGCTTTATTTAGAAATACTTCTTGATATCCGAGGTCTATTGAAAGGTGGAACAAAGCCAATTAAATCGGTTGATTCCCTGCTAGAAAAAGCAGAAAAGATCCGGAAAGTCACCCGGCTTAGAAGATAGGCCTAGGCAAGACTTAGTAAAAGAAAGCCGATAACACCTTCACCTAAGGCAAGGCCTCCAGTAAGTTCAAATTGGCTTTTTATGAAACACTATGGGGGCAAGGATGTATAGAATATTTCAGGGAACCTTAGGCTTCATCTTACTACTAAACCCTGTTTTGTTGGAAGCTCAAGTAATGTCAGCGGGACCGGGAACAACCACACTTCAGGCAGAGGCGGCCCGCGTGTTGAGGGCTCCAGTTCTAGACGGACTCTTGGACGACGCAGAATGGGCTTCGGCTCAGACCATAGAAAACTTTGTGCAGAGAGAGCCGAACGAAGGAGAATCAGTTTCAGAGCGTACAGAAGTTAAGGTGTTATACGACGACGACGCTTTGTATGTGGGGGCGTGGATGTATGATGGAGATGCTGTAAATATAGTTCTTGGCGAGACCCGACGTGACGCTCCGCTGCAACAGACGGACGCTTTTGTGGTAGTGTTAGACACATACCGGGACGGTCAAAACGCTTTTGTTTTCGGGACCACTCCAGCAGGGATCGAATATGACGGACAGGTGACGAATGAGGGCCAAGGTGGTGGAGGGGGAGGAATGCGAAGGCAACAGATAGGCTCTGGTGGTGGTTTCAATGTTAACTGGGACGGTAGCTGGGAAGTAATGACCTCCAGAAATCAGGAGGGCTGGTATGCTGAGTTCAGGATACCTTTCTCAACCCTTCGATATGATCAAGGTGGCGCACAAGAGTGGGGAATCAATTTTGGTCGCACTATCCGCCGGAGAAACGAGGAGGCGGTATGGTCCCCGATACCTCGGCAATTTAATTTATACAGGGTCTCGCTGGCTGGAACTTTGGCAGGATTCGAAGCTCCGCAGAAGCGAGTTTTTACTGTCAGCCCATATGGGCTGATGGGAGCATTTAAGGATTATACAGAAGCGAGTCCGGACGCAGAGGCAAGTTTCCAAATGGGAGGAGATGCCAAGATTGGGCTGACCCAGAGTTTGACTCTAGACCTGACAGTCAATACTGACTTTGCGCAGGCGGAGGTGGATGACCAACAAATAAACCTTACTAGATTTCCATTGTTTTTCCCGGAGAAAAGGGGTTTTTTCTTGGAGAATGCCGGATCGTTTTCAGTCGGTGATGGCCAATCAGCTGATCTTTTCTTCAGCAGAAAGATAGGGCTGGCACAAGGAAAGGTTGTTCCGATAAAGGCTGGCGCCAGAATGACAGGCAAAGTAGGTGATGTGCAAGTAGGTTTCCTTAACATTCAGGCAGGCGAGTTAAAAGAAGTCGGCTCTGGTGGACAAACTACAATAGTTGAACCAAGCACTAATTTTGGAGTGACAAGGGTCTTCAGAGAGCTGGGCAATAGGACCAGGTTCGGAGGAATCCTCGTGACTAAATTTAACACTGCCAAGACAGGAGACTACAACCTAACATATGGTTTAGATGGGCGTCTTGGGGTGGGTGATGCGATCACTTTTGATGGGTGGCTTTCGGCGACGGAAACCCCCGGTTTCGGAGGGATTAACAACGGAGAATATGCGTTTAGTGGTAGCGCTAACTACCAGACTAGAGACTGGCAGAATGCTATCTCTTATAGAGAGGTTGGAGACTCGTTCAATCCAGAAGTTGGCTTCCTGCCCAGAAAGGCATACAGGTTCGTCAGCGTTCGCCTTCTGAGGCATATAAGGTTCCCTGAAGTCTCTTGGTTTAGAGAGCTACGGCCCCATATCTCCTGGAGGGAACACTGGGATCTTAATGGCTTTAGCGAAACTCGCCAGGTACACATTGACAACCATTTTGAGTTTTCAAACGGAGCATTTTTCCAGCTCCCAGGACTGAACATAACGGGCGAAGGATTGCAGCAACCCTTTGAAATAAGGAAGGGTATAGTCATTCCAGCTGGAAGTTATAATAACGTAGACTTTCAGTTTAGGTTTAATACTAACTTGAGTGCACCTCTGTCTGTTCAGGGAACAGCAGATGCGGGGGGCTTCTACGCGGGCAACAGGGTCGGTACCAGCACAACTTTTAACTACCGTTTCCAAGACAAGTTTGTAGCCTCGACAAGGGTCAGCTACTATGATGTGCGTCTCCCCGAGGGTGATTTTAAAACCTCTTTGATTGCTGTCAAAGGATCATACTCGTTTACTCCCAGGATTTTTGTTGCCGCCTTGTTGCAATATAATGAACAAACCGAAAACTTCGGTACTAATGTCCGCTTTGGTTGGCTTGATACGGCAGGAACTGGATTGAATATAGTGCTTAATGATACGGAGCATTTTGGGTCTCTGGAACGGACCGGATTTGCAGCGGGACCACAAGTCCGACAGCTGATTATTAAATATACAAAAATGATCGATTTAGCTCGCTAGGAAGTGATCATTGTGGGTTGAATTAATTTTTTTGTAAAGAAGTAGGTCTAAGATAAGCTTCTGATAGGAGGCCAGGCGAACTATGAAAATATATACCAAATCAGGGGACGAGGGGTCAACAGGACTTTTGGGTGGCCATAGGGTTTCAAAGAGCGATGTTCGTGTTAAGGCCTATGGGACGGTGGACGAATTAAACTCTTTCCTTGGGTTTGCAGCTGTCTTGGCGAGCAATGAAAACCTAGAAAAGAAGCTACTGATTATCCAGCACGACCTTTTCTCTATCGGAGCAAACTTGGCCACCTCCATAGAAACCACCAAGCAAGGCAATAGAAAGAAAATGGAAGTTCCCGTGGAAAGGGTTGGCGAGATTGAAACTTGGATTGACGAAATGGCCGCCCAGCTTCCCGAGCTAAAAGCCTTTGTGCTTCCTGGGGGTACCCAGCCAGCCGCGGTTCTACACATGTGCAGAACCGTGTGCCGACGCGCTGAAAGGGTAGTAGTCGAGGCTAGCGAACAGGTAGAAATTGACCCCCAGGCGATTGTTTATCTAAACCGACTTTCTGACCTTCTGTTTATGTGGGCAAGGTTTGAAAATTTTCAACAGGGTGGATCAGACGTTCTTTGGTTGAAGCAAGCAAGAGCTCAGGATGTCAGAAAGCTCGAAGACAGGGGAATTGCCTAGCCCTTGACGTTAAGGCTTTTTCCTGCCTTAATGGTTGGTTAGATCACTTGTTCACTACAAAATAAAATCTTGAAGTAACCTGCTTATGACATATATCATTGCCGAGCCTTGTATTGGCACAAAAGATGCCAGCTGTGTAGAAGTCTGCCCTGTCGACTGCATATACGAAGCGGGGGATATGTATTTTATACATCCAGACGAGTGCATAGACTGTGGCGCATGTGAGCCAGAGTGTCCGGTGCAAGCGATTTTCCCAGATACAGACGTTCCACCGGAATGGACTGGTTATGTAGAAAAGAACAAAGTTCATTTTGAGGGAAAACCATAAAGGTAGAATCGGACTGGAGGGTGTAGTCCACCGGAGCCACGCGAGAGGCAAATGCCAGGGAGGATTGATCTTTGCAAAAAGAAATGTCTACTATTCTCCATGAAGCAAGCCAGGGCGACCCAGTGTCCTTAGCCCGTGCATTAGTTGCTACTCCTTCTGTTAATCCAGAACTGGAAGAAACCGGTACTGGCGAGAAAGAAGTGGCCGTTTTGGTGGCTGGGTGGTTAGAACAGTGGGGTGTTTCGGTACAAGTTTCTGAGGTAGCAGCGGGACGATATAATGTTTTAGGGCACCTGGGAAGGACAGATAAAGGCAAGGCCCTGTTGTTAAGTGGCCACTTAGACACTGTAGGCATTTCAGGAATGACGATCGATCCCTTTGGGCCGAAGATAGAGAATGGCCGGCTATGGGGTCGTGGCTCTTGCGACATGAAAGGAGGAGTAGCGTCCATACTTGCCTGCGTAGCCCGTTTGTCCAGAGAGAAGCTAGACCATGGAGCAGTCTATATAGCACTTACTGCTGACGAAGAGCATGCAAGCGTTGGTATGCAGGCATTATTGGAGAACGGCCTCATGGCGGACGCTGCTATTGTTTGTGAACCTACTAACTTGGCGATTATGCCAGCCCACAAAGGCTTTCTTTGGGCAGAGGCTTCGTTTCGTGGCAATGCGGCCCATGGATCCAGATCAGATGTTGGCATTGATGCTATTGAACATGCAGGACACTATTTGGCTCGGATTTCTGACTTGAGAAGTATCCTAGAATCTAGGGATCCTCACCCTCTCCTTGGTTATGGATCTATTCACGCTGGGACGGTCAGCGGAGGTTCTGCCCCATCGGTTTATCCAGCATCTTGCAAGCTGATACTAGAGAGGAGAACGCTTCCTGGAGAAGAGGCTGTTTCTGTGATGGGTGAACTCCAGTCGGTTTTGGAGGGACTAGGAAAAGAAATCCCAGAACTCAACGCGAGCCTGAAGGAAACTATGGTGCGTTCATCAACAGAAGTGGCAGTGGGCTCAGTCTTGGTAGAGAAGTTGGCCGAGGCCTGCCAAAATGCAAAAGTTGACGTTTCGATTGAGGGTATGACTGCCTGGGTAGAAGCATCCTTGTTGAATGAAGCTGGCATTCCAGCTGTCTGCTTCGGCCCAGGCTCTATAGGGCAGGCGCACTCTGATAACGAATGGGTTGATCTTCAAGAAATAGAGCGATGTGTTTCTATACTCGAGAGGTTTGTAAGAGGGTTTCTAGAACAGAGAAATTAACAGAATTCGTTATACGCTACCTTGAGTGTTTCTGCAATGTCAAAAGCACTTCTTCCCTCTATTTCGTGTCTTTCTACCATGTGAACTATTTCCCCTTTCTTCATAAGGGCTATAGACGGGGAAGACGGGGGATAGCCCAGAAAATATCCTCTTGCTTTTTCAGTGGCTTCAAGGTCTTGGCCAGCAAAAACGGTCAATAAAACCTCTGGTTTAGCGCTGTTCTGTAGAGAAAGCGCCACTGCAGGCCTCATGGCACCGGCTGCACATCCACAAACAGAGTTGACAGCTACAATGGTTGTTCTTTGTTCCTCTCCAAGGCAGTCATCAACTTCTTGGGCGGTTCTTAATTCTTTGAATCCGACCCTGGTAAGGTCCTCACGCATGGGAGCAACCAGCATTTCGGGGTATGGCATTGCTTTGATTCCTATAGATAAAGTAAGTGTATGTCGATTGTTAATCAGACTATGAATATCGCTTCTTGTGGCCCCTTCCGTCTATAGTTACCCTGCCCTTTCAGTTTCAAGGGTGAACCAGAGGACAAACATGATAAAAAAAATGTGGAGCCGGGGAAGCCGCCAGTGTTTTGTTTGGGCCCTCTTTATGAGTTTTGGGGCTTCGGGTTGTTCGCCTGCTTCTCTTGAGAATACGCCTTTTATGGGTCAATCGTCGGAAGGGTTCGTTGTCAGAGCTACTGAAGAAGATTGGGGCCTCGTAGAAGGAAGAATTAAGGAGGCCTATGACCAAGAACTAGACAAGTTGTCCATGGGCGAGTTGGTTGCACAGATAGGTCTAACCTTTTTGGGAACTCCTTATGCCTCTCAAACCTTAGACCCAATTGGAGACGAGGCATTGGTGGTGGAGCTGGAAACCTTAGACTGTGTCACTTTTGTAGAAACCGTACTAGCCCTGGCGAGGGTGGTGAATTTTTTAGACGTGGACGACTATAGAAGGATGTCAAAGGAACAAGTGAGGAACGCCTACTCAGAGAGACTAGTGTCCATCAGGTACAGAGAAGGGCAGTTGGACGGATATGCCAGCCGTCTCCATTACTTCAGTGAGTGGATAGAGGACAATTCTAAATTAGGTTTGGTTGAAGAGGTTGTCAGCGGCCACTTAGCAACGACCGAAACGGAACCCATAGACTTCATGACGACTCACCCAGGTGCCTATTGGCAGCTCAGGAATGACCCAGCATTAGTGGCGGAAATTCAAGAAATGGAAGCCAATCTTAGCGCTAAGCCACGGCCCTACGTTCGAGAGAAGGATGTAGATGAAATTGAACCCGACCTTTTGAACGGAGATATTATCGCTGCGACAAGCTCGATTGAAGGGCTGGACGTTGCACACACTGGGATAGCAATTTGGAAAGAAGGACGGGTTCATTTGTTGCACGCTCCATTGGCCGGAGGGGTGGTCCAAGTCAGCGAGCGCCCTCTTGCTGAGAGGATTCTTGCCCTAGGGGGCCAGGACGGGGTCATGATAGCTCGCCCAATAGGCAGATGAGCGGCCCCTTTAATGTGGATAATATGAGCCTGAGCTCAAAGAAAGAAGAACTTTTAACCGGGGGTATCGATATATGATTATTAGTTTCTTGCGGACTTGTATGGCGGCTCTTTTTATAACTGTAAGTCTGTTCGCAGTAAATCAGCCAGCCTATGGACAGCAGCTGGCAACGGACGATGTAGTTTTAAAGAAAATCTGGACGGAGGCTGTGGACAACTCTCAGTTTTTGAACTTAAGCCAAGCTTTGTTGGATTCGCTAGGCCCTAGGCTCACAGGGTCTTCGAGCATGGAGCGCGCCCAAGGGTGGGCAGTAAAAAAGCTAGAAAGCTGGGGAGTGGAGGCGTCTATAGAGCCTTACGGGACCTGGGAAGGATGGGACAGGGGGGTAAGCCACGTTGACCTTGTAGAGCCTCGAATACGATCTCTGGAGGGCCGAATTTTGGCTTGGAGTCCGGGGACTGAAGGCAAAGTGCTAGAGGGCCGGGCGGTAAGCCTGCCCTTGGTCCGGTCAGAGGGAGATTGGACGGACTTTCTTGGTACCGTTAAAGGGAAATGGGTCATGATGTCTTTTCCAGAACCGACCTGTAGAGCAAGTGAGCAATGGATGGAATATGCTCTGCCTCAATCACTGGAAGAGATGACTAGCCAAAGGGTGGAGGCAAGAGATGCTTGGGCTAGAAATATAAGAGCCATTGGCTCAACCGATCCTAGGCTCAGGGATTTACACGGAGCACTTGAACAGGCGGGTAGCTTGGGGATAATTACGTCTCAGTGGCCAGGATCTTATGGTACCACAAGGGTCTTCAATGCCTATAATCGTAGTAGCCCTACTTTTGAACTATCCTGTGAGGATTATGGTTTAGTATACAGGCTTGCTGAAGGAGGCCAAGCCCCGCTTCTTCGGTTAACTGCAGAATCTGAGAACAGGGGAGAAGTATCTGTATCTAATGTGATCGGACGCATTCGTGGCAGTGAGCTTCCAAACGAATACGTTATGCTGTCGGCCCATTACGATTCATGGGATGGGGGCTCAGGGGCAACCGACAACGGGAGCGGATCAGTCCTCATGTTAGAAGCTATGCGTATTTTGAGCGCCATATATCCTAAACCCAAGAGGACAATTCTAATAGGATTGTGGAATGGAGAAGAGCAGGGCTTAAACGGTTCTAGGGCGTTTACAGAAGATAACCCAGGGGTATTGGACGGGATGCAAGCTCTCTTCAATCAGGACAATGGGACGGGCCGCATTGTGAACATATCTGCTCAAGGTTTTACTGAAGCCAGTGGGTCTTTGGCACAATGGATGTCCAAGGTTCCCGGTGAGGTCTCGAGGCATGTTCGGCTGGATGTTCCTGGAAGTCCTGGGGGGGGTGGTTCGGACTATGCTTCCTTCGTTTGTCACGGTGCCCCTGCATTTAATCTCGGTGCTCTTTCGTGGGACTATGGTTCCCACACGTGGCACACACATAGAGATACTTTTGATAAACTCGTGTTCGACGACCTAATAAACAATGCAGTTCTGGTGGCTTCTCTGGTGTATCTTGCGTCGGAAGATACAGAAAGAGTTAGCAGGAAAAAGAGAACTGTGATTGTGGGTAGAGACGGAACGCCGGGCCAGTGGCCGGTCTGTACTCCGTCTACGAGGACTTCTAGAAATAGTCCGAGAATGTAGTTTTTAAAATCAGTCAGTCCTATGAAAACCAGCGGGACCTACATATGGAAATGTTGGGGAGTGGAGCTTGTCCAGCCGGGCCATTAATCGACTCACCTGGGTTATGACTTGTGTTATTCGAACCTAGCCCAACCAGGCATGATGTCTGGATTGATGTCGAAGATCGCTTGGCCGACAAAGTAAAAAGTTGCGGCCACCACGAGCACGCCGACTAGGTTAAGCCAAATCCCTATCCTGGCCATGTCTGGGACGCGTACCCTGTTGCTTCCAAAGATGATGGCATTGGGTGGAGTAGCTACTGGCATCATGAAAGCACAGGATGCAGAGATTGTGGCAGGGATCATAAGCATGAATGGGTGCAGACCAGTCGCTACTGCTACTGCTGCCAGTATCGGCAGAATCATCTCTGTGGTTGCGGTGTTAGACGTCACTTCAGTGAGGAAGGTCATCGAGAAGCAAACAAGAGCAATCAAAAGGAAAGGAGTTAATCCAGCGAAGATAGAGAGCTTGCTTCCTAAAAGAGAAGCAAGTCCACTGACAACAAAACCGTGAGCCAAAGCAAAGCCGCCTCCGTAAAGCAGAACAATGTTCCAGGGAAGCTTAGGGATTAGTTCTGCATCTGCAAGAAACCCAGAGCCGCTCTTTGGGTTGCGACTGGGAATCAAAAAGAAAAGGGTTGCCATTGTGATGGCAATAGTGCCGTCATCGACTAATCCTGGGAAAGGGAGCAGTCCAGACCACCCAGGTATAGTTATAAGTCCAAGATTAATAGGGGCACGAAAAATCCAAAGTAGGACTGTCAAAGAAAAAACTGTAAGAACCACTTTTTCTTCATAAGAGATGATGCCCAGGAGGCGTTTCTGCTTCTCTACAATGGAATTATCGACCTTCACTTTGTTGGGCACCCTAAAGAAAACTTTGGTTATCAGTAACCATGCGATGACGAGGAGGGTAATGGTGATAGGAAGAGCCATTGTTAGCCACTGGCCGAATGAGACGGCTGGGCTATCTGGAAAAGAGATCTGAGAAATTCTAGCAAAAGCTAAGTTGGGGGGAGTGCCAACCAGTGTAGAGATTCCCCCTATTGAACACGAATATCCTATGCCTAACATCACACCAGTGGAGAATCCAGTTGTTTCGTTGGGATGAAACTGCTTTTCCAGCTCCAGAATTACAGATAGACCAATGGGAAGCATCATGGTCGCGGTAGCTGTGTTTGAAATCCACATAGACAGGAAAGCTGAAGCCAACATAAAGCCTAGCACTATTCTAGAAGCCCCTCCTCCAACGGTTGCTATAATTGTCAATGCTATTCGACGATGTAAGTCCCATTTTTGCATTACAAGAGCAATGAGAAACCCACCAATAAATAGTACGATGGTGCTGTTGAAATAGATGGGGGCTATGTTTGCGCCTTTTTCTATTCCAAGCACCGGATATAGGATCAACGGAATGAGTGCTGTTGCGAACAGGGGAATTGCCTCAGTCAGCCACCAGGTTGCCATGAGAAGAGCTATTCCGGCCATGATGGTGGTTTTGGGGTTTTGTGGATCTAGGTCAGCGAAGAAGACTACAAGACAGAAGAGAGTAGGTCCCAGAAGCAGTCCTGCTTTTTTCATGGTATTTTCCCCGCAGCATGTTGGTTTCTGGTACATGGATTTTATGCACTATATCACCTATAGAGGAAATTCGTGGCAAACGATGGCTTTATGCAAGGGATTAGAGTTAAATTTCCTTTATGGATAAAGACGAAAGACCCTTGATTAGTCCTGAGCAATCAGCCTCGCAGGCTACCCAATTGATGATGCCTGGAGATGTCAACAACTTAGGACATGTTTTCGGTGGAGTGCTTCTTTCCCTTGTTGATAGAGCTGCGGCGGTAACAGCTATGAGGCACGCCAGGGGGCCTTGTGTGACGGTGTCCATTGACAAGGTCGACTTTAGGGAGCCCATCTACTCTGGAGAACTGGTTACCTGTAGTGCTCGAATTAACTTTGTTGGAAAGACGTCCATGGAAATAGGAGTAACGGTAGTGACCGAGCACCCTATGACTGGTGTGAGAAGGCATACTAATGACTGTTTCTTGACTTTTGTAGCTGTAAATAAAGACGGCAGGCCTGTAAGGGTACCAGGACTGGAATTGTCCACAGAAGAAGACAAAAAGCGATTTGCGGAGGGTCAACGTCGCCGACAGGCAAGGCAGGAGCTGGCAGACGAATTAGGGCTGGCGAAGCAATGTTAATGGTTGACTGGCCAACATGGAAAGAGATATGTGCTTATCTGTAGGAGCTATAGCTCCAGACTTTGAACTCCCCGTCACTCTCGGTGGTGACGTTGTTCGGCTTTCGAATTACAAGGGCGAAAAAGTGGTTGTGCTCCTGTTTTTCCCCCTGGCTTTCTCTTCTGTCTGTACCGCTCAAATGTGTGCCGTGGCAGAGGATTACTCTTTGTGGCAGAGGTTGTCGGCAGAGGTTATTGGAATCAGTGCAGACTCTCCATATGTCAACCAAAAATTTGCTGAAGAATGTGGGGCTTCCTTCCCTATAGCTTCCGACTATAACAAGACGGTATCAAGGAAATATAAAGCTCTCTTAGAAGATATGGCGGGCCTCAAGGGAGTCACCGACAGGGTGATTTACGTGGTTAATAAAGAAGGACATATCATTTATGCCTGGAAAGGGGAACATCCTGGAGTAATGCCACCCTTAGTAGAGGTGCTTAAGATAATAGAGCAGGCGGACTGAGATGCGGGCAGTCGCTTTCGATGTAAGCATCCCGGGGTTTGTCTTGGCGAAGACGGCAGGACAAATTACCGACTCGGCTTTCTTCGGTTCTTTGAGTGGCCTAAGAATACAGGACCTTCCGGAGCCGGATATTCCTGGCCCTGATTGGGTGAAGGTAGAAGTGGTACAGAGCGGTATTTGCGGAAGTGACATTGGTTGCCTGACCTACTCTGCAAGCCCATCCATGGAGCCGTTTGGGTCTTTTCCAGCCGTTTTGGGTCATGAAATAGTGGGAACAGTTAAATCGTTAGGGGGAAACGTGGACGGGCTTGCCCGTGGCCAAAGAGTTACAATAGACCCAATGATATCTTGTGCGACCCGAGGATATGGTCGTTCCGATTTTTGTCCGTCTTGTTCCAGGGGCCTCCATTGTACTTGCGAGAGAGCTGGAGAAAAAGGACTGACACTCTTAAATGGAAAGCATATCTCTCCAGGAGTGACAATCGGTTATCACAGCGACCTGCCAGGAGGATGGGGAGAGGTGTTGCTGGCCCATAAATCCCAGGTGTTTGCCGTTGACGATAATGTTTCAGATGACATGGCTGTTCTTGTAGAGCCACTTTCCATTGCCATGCATGCTGTGTTAGGAACTAAGCCACATCCGGAATCCTCTGTGATGGTTCTAGGAAGCGGCACTATCGCTTTGGCAACTATTTGGGCCTTGAGGGCCACTGGGCATCAAGGGCTAATCCTCAGCCAAGTAAAAAGAGTGCATGAGAAAAGGTTGGCCCAGAAAATGGGGGCTACGGAGGTTGTTTTCCCTGGCCAAAGTGCTATCGAGGCACTGTTAAAAACAGGTGCCAAGGCCTACAAGCCTATCATTGGCAAAGAGGTTTTCTCTGGAGGAGGATTTAGTGCGGTTTATGACTGCGTAGGGAATTCTCAGAGCTTACAACAAGCTATGAAGTTTGCTTCCCCTAGGGGAAAGTTGGCGATGATTGGTTGTGTCGGGAAAACTAGAAATATGGATCTGACTATGTTGTGGGCCAGGGAACTGAATGTCCAAGGGTTTGTGGGTTATGGACTGGAAGAATGGGAGGGAGGGAAGTGCCACACTTTTGAAGTGGTACAGAGTCTTCTTGGATCGACGGGAAATTCTATAGAAGAGATCATTACACATAAGTTTTCCTTGGAAGATTACTGTCAAGCTCTGAAGACCTCTGGAAACCACAGAGAAAGTGGTGCTGTTAAAGTGCTTCTTCGGGCTAAGAGGTAGAACCTCAGTTGTTGGGTCCCGAGAAGAAATATCTAGCCTATAAGGAAAAAGAGAGTATTTCATCTTGGGTTGTGTCTTTTGCTGTATTCCCCATTGGGTCGAAACCTTCTATTTGCAATAAGATGGTCTTTTTCTGTAAATTGTCGGCTGAACTGCCCGCATATCCGCCGAGGGTTCCATCGCTTCTGATAACCCTATGACATGGCAAGATCACTGGTATAGGGTTCGCTTTAAGGGCCTGCCCAATGGATCGAGAAGCTTCGGGCTGACCTATCGCATGAGCAATATCTTTGTAGGCGACCAACTGTCCATAAGGTATATTCTGGAGTTGTTCAAAGACACGTAGCTGAAATTTTGTACAGCCCGACAGATCAAGGGGCAGGTCAAACTGTCTGAGCTCTCCGGAAAAATACTGTTCCAACTGTCTAGTAGCTTCTCGTATTACTTTGTTATCAGTGAGATTGGGTGTGCCTGAAAGCTGAAAACCACTCTGTTCAAGGCCCAGCTTTTTAATGCCGCTAGATCCTGTCCATATTCTTATAGTACCAATAGGCGTGTTGGTGATCGTGGCACCGTGAACCTGGCTTATGCTCTGTCGGTCGGCAGTCACAAGTCCTCCATCAAGGCCTCTCTCCTACCAAGCTCATTTGCTTTCTCTAGGGCTTTCTGGAAAGCCTCGCAAATCAGGAGAGCACATCTGACCTTTAGTGGAAATTTTCGGACACCCTCAAAAGCAAGCAAGTCACCCATGAATACTGCATCTGGTTCGCCTATGGAAGAGTTCATCATTCCTGTGAACTGACTAGTCAGAAGAGATGCTGTTTCCAAGCTAGAGCCTCTTAGTCGTACTGATAGCATTGAAGCTGCGGCCTGTGATATAGAACACCCTTTCCCTCCAAAGCTTATGCCCTTGATCGTGTCTTTGTCCAAACTCAGTTGTAAGGTGACCTCATCTCCGCACATGGGGTTTGTGGCCCAGCCTTCTGAGTCACACTCCTCAAGCGAGACCTTGTTCCTGGGGTTTCGGTAATGGTCTAGTATTAATTGTTGATGAAGGGAAGCAAGGGTGTTCATGATTAAGGAGCAAAGATGTTGTTTGCGGAATGTAGGCCGGATACCAACCTGTCAACATCGCCATAGGTGTTATAGAGGTAGAAGCTTGCTCGTGCAGTCACAGTAACTCCTAGATGTTGCATAACAAGTTGCGCGCAGTGATGTCCAACCCTGATCGCGATTCCTTCAGCGTCAAGTATTGTAGAAACATCAAGGGGATGGATGTCTCCCAGATGAAAGGAAATGACGGAAGACCTGAGGGTTTGATCGGAGGGTCCAAAAATCTTTATTCCCTCAACGGCGCCTAGTTGCTCAAGTGCGTAGGCAAGCAAGTTCCGTTCGTGCTCCTTTACCGCGTCAAAGCCAATTTCTTCTAAAAAATCAGCGGCCCTGGCCAACACAATGGCTCCAGCAATATTTGGGGTTCCAGCTTCAAATTTATGGGGAAGGTCAGCCCAGGTGCTACGGTTTCTTTGAACGAGCTTGATCATTTCCCCCCCTCCCTGGTAAGGGGGCATTTTATCTAGGATTTCTTTCCGTCCCCACAGAACACCAATCCCAGTTGGCCCACACATTTTGTGACCAGAAAAGACATAAAAATCACAGTCCATCCGACCAACGTCGATGGCTTGATGAGGAACAGCTTGAGCACCATCGACTAGCACGAGCGCTCCAACGGAACGAGCTTGAGAAATGATTGGCTCTAATGGGTTTATCGTACCGAGGGAATTTGAAACCTGTGTACACGCGACAATTTTTGTGCGTTTTCCACAAAGCTCTTCTAGGTTTGTTAGGTCTAGGTGGCCCTCTGCGTCCATTTCAATGTAACGAATTGTCGCCCCTGTCCGTTCGGCGAGCAGTTGCCAGGGAACAATATTAGAGTGGTGCTCCATCGTAGTTAGTAGGATTTCATCGTTGGCAGATAAATTCTGTGTTCCCCAACTGTTGGCTACTAGGTTTATTCCCTCGGTTGTTCCTCTCGTCCAAATTATTTCTTCAGAGGATTCGGCTCCGATGAATAGTGCCATCCGGTTCCTGGCGCTTTCATATGCTTCTGTCGCTCGTCGGCTAAGTTCGTGCATTCCACGATGTACATTTGAATTATTATTTCTATAGTAATTTTCCAGCGCCTCTATAACGCAAAGGGGTTTCTGAGAAGTGGCAGCGTTGTCCAGGTATACCAGAGACTTGCCCGACACAACTTGAGAGAGAGTCGGAAATTGAGCCTTGATAGCTTTGGAATCAAACAGTCCAGAATTCTCTAACATAGAGTTTCAGCGTTGAAGTTATTCTACTGATTGAACGTAGATGTCTCCGCCCCTAATGTCGACATTAAAGGTGGCTACTGGTTTGATGGCGGGCAATGAAGTGGCTGTTCCGGTACATATATTAAATCTGGCGCCATGATAAATACATTCCACCTGATCATCTTCAAGGTAGCCATCGGACAGGGGAAGATCTTGGTGGGAACATTGGTCTTCAAGAGCATAGATGGTTCCATCTACATTAGCTAAAACAATTTTCAGACTACCCACTTGAACACCAAAAAGGTTTCCAGGGAGACATTGATCTAGTGTTGCCACTCGAGTCCAGTCCTTCGGATCTTTTTGCTCAACCATGGCGTAGTTTTTGCTCAACCGCATCTGTCACGTTTTTAACTACTCTCCTGAATGCGCCGTGTGGCAACTTAGTCATTACGTCTCCAAGAAACCCAAGTACTATCAATCGTTCAGCTTGTTGCCGAGAAAACCCTCTACTTAGGAGGTAGAAAATTGTTTCGGGATCCAGCTGGCCCACCGTTGATCCATGAGAACATTTTACGTCGTCTGCTTCAATCTCTAGGTTGGGCAAGGAGTCTGCCCGGGCTTGTTCTGACAGCAGAAGAGTTCTATTTGTCTGATAAGCATCAGATTGTTGGGCTCCTGAGTGTACACGGATGATGCCCCTAAATGCAGCTCGAGAATTTCCGTCCAGTGCGCCCTTGTAGAGAAGGTCACTTCTAGTATGGGGGGCAAGGTGGTCTTGGCTGGTGTTATGGTCAAAATGCTGATCCTTGTCCCCAAAATATAAGCCTAGCATTTTGCTGTTGGCTCCAGGCTCAAGCAGCCGAGTGTTTAGATCTAGTCGACTCAACGACGAGCCTAAGTTGACATTGAGGGTGTTTACGCAGGCATCTCGATGTACCAGGGATTTTTGGGCGACTTGAAAGAAAATGCCACGACCAAGATTTTGGACTGATACAAAATCTACTGAGGCGTTTCTGTGGGCGACAACCTCAACCGATGAAGATACCATGCTTTTATTGCTGAAGTCGTCAGAGTGGAACTCTTCCACGTAGGAAACGTGGCTGCCCTCTTCAGCTATAATCAAAGTTCTAGCACACACAGCTGAATTTCCAGTTGATAAAGTATGTTTGCCCCTGATGGGCATTTTAACATGAACGTTTTTCGGTACGTAAATAACAACACCGTCTTTCCACAATGCTGCATTGAGAGCTTGGAATTTTCCGGATTCTGGAGGCAGGACATGACTACAGAGGTTGGTTCGTATGATCTCTTGATATTTTTCATGCGTTGTATTTTGTATGGAATCTAAGCCAACACCCTGACTATCCACTGCTGGGTCCACCTGTATGTTGGTCACTAGGCCGTCTGTTAATTGGATTCTTCCAGCCGTATTAGTCGCTTCGATCAAGTCTTCCCTGTTGGGCCGTTGCGTGGAATCAACCAGGCCCATTTCCAGGGTTATTTGTTCTAATGGAAACAGCTTGGCGAGGTCTGTATAGCGCCACTCTTCAGACTTGGTTGTAGGGGTAGGTGTGCTTTGATAAACAGACCAAGCATGAGAGCGTTTTTCATTCAACCAGCTATGGTAGGTGGAATTGTCAGCCATTATGCTTCCAAGCTCCACAGGTCTGAGGAAAAGATATGACTAGAGAACAGCTGATTCATTGTTTATCCTACGGACCCTTCCATCTCCATCTCAATTAATCGATTCAGTTCTACTGCATACTCAAGGGGCAACTCTTTGGCGATTGGCTCTAGAAACCCTCGGACTACCAGGCCCATGGCTTCCTCTTCGGAGAGTCCTCGGTTTTTGAGGTAGAAAAGTTGTTCGTCGCCGACCTTAGACACGGTCGCTTCATGTCCTACGTTTGCTTGTTTTTCATCCACTTCGATATAGGGGTAGGTGTCTGTCCTTGAGGTATCGTTGATCAGCAAGGCATCACACTCAACATTCGATCGAGAACCTTTAGCACCCTCATGAACCTTACACAGACCCCGGTATGTCGATCGCCCGTCTTCTTTGCTTATAGATTTGGATATTATTGAAGATGTTGTGTTCTCGGCTGCATGTACCACCTTGCCACCTGTGTCTTGGTGCTGACCAGGCCCAGCGTATGCTATTGACATTATAGATCCGTGCGCCCCTTTCCCCATTAGGTAGCAGGAAGGGTATTTCATCGTCAGCTTAGAGCCAAGGTTTCCGTCCAGCCATTCCATCGTAGCATTTTCTTGCACCACCGCTCTTTGTGTTACGAGGTTGTACATGTTGTTGGACCAATTTTGTATGGTAGTGTACCTGAATCTGGCGTCCTTTTTGACCACGATTTCAATTACGCCAGAATGAAACGAGTCAGTAGAATACACAGGAGCAGTACAACCTTCGACATAGGTGGCGTGAGCTCCTTCTTCAACAATTATCAAGGTTCTCTCGAACTGGCCCATTTTTTCTTGGTTGACTCTAAAGTACGCTTGAAGGGGTGTATCGAGGTGCACGCCTTTCGGGATATACACAAAGGAACCACCTGACCATACAGCAGCATTCAAGGCGGAAAATTTATTATCAGCGATAGGAATCACTGTCCCAAAGTGTTCTTTAAAGAGTTCTGGGTGGTTCTTTAGGCCATCCTCAATGGAATCGAATATGACACCCTTTGAAGCCCATTCTTCCTTTAGGGAGTGGTAGACCATTTCAGACTCGTACTGAGCCCCTACCCCTGCGAGAGATTTTTGTTCGGCTTCTGGTATACCAAGCCGCTCAAAAGTATTCTTGATTTTATCGGGTACGTCTTCCCACGAGCGTTCAGTCTGTTCCTGGGGTTTCACGTAGAAGTAGATTTCATCAAGAGTGGCCTCAAGGTCTGAAAGATCTCCGCCCCAAGTGGGCATTGGCTTAGATTCATAGATTTTAAAGGCCTTTAGGCGGAATTGTAACATCCAGTCAGGCTCTTCTTTCTGTCTAGAAATATCTCTAACAATACTTTCATCCAATCCGGGTTTTGTTCTGTAAACATGGGACTCGGAGTCGACAAATCCGTACTTGTAATTATCGAGATCTAAATTGTCTACCAATTTGCTTTCGGGCATGATATGAGCTCTACTTTAGCTGGAGGGTTTCCAATTTACGTAACCCTGTTTTTCTAGTTCTAGGGCCAATTCGGGGCCACCGGTTCTTACAATTTTTCCGTCCACCATAACATGTACAAAGTCTGGTTTAATATAGTCCAGTAAGCGTTGATAGTGTGTGATAAGCAGGATGGTCATCTCGGGGTTTTCCTTGTGCAAGGTATTCACGCCGTTAGAAACGACTTGAAGAGCATCTATGTCCAACCCGGAATCCGTTTCATCCAAGATAGCTAGAGATGGCTTGAGTACTGCCATCTGTAAGATCTCATTACGTTTTTTCTCTCCCCCGCTGAAGCCGTCGTTGACTGGGCGTTCTGCAAACGAGGGTTCCACTTCAAGTAATTTCATTGCTTCTAGCAATTGATCTTGAAAATCAAAAAGATCTAATTCTTCACCTCGTCCCAGTCTGGCTTGCAATGCGGTTCGCAGAAAGTTTGCTATAGAAACCCCTGGAATTTCGACTGGATATTGAAAAGCCATAAAAATCCCAGCAAGAGCTCTTTCGTCAGGCTCCATATCTAGTAGGGATTGGCCTAGATAGAGCGCTTCTCCGCCAGTAACCTGGTAGCTAGGGTGTCCCGCTAAGACTTTTGCCAAGGTACTTTTACCGGAACCGTTGGGTCCCATGATAGCGTGGATTTCACCAGGATTGAGGGCTAAATCCAAGCTTTTCAGTATGGATATTTCTTCGTCGGCCACCTTGGCGGAGAGACCTCGAATGTCGAGTGCAGGAGCATTGCTCATGGAGAGGGTAGGCCTGTTTTTTCTAGGTTATTAAGAATGATTATTCTTTACCTTCAAAATTAGAAAGGTGGCCAGTCGACGTCAAGGCCAAAAGGAGCTTGTGTGTCAGAAAAACTTTAGGTCCTAGGAACGCTGATCCAATTCGACTTCCACTGCAGTCCCGTAGCAAAGCATTTCCGATGCACCACTTTGGATTAAAGAAGTCTGAAAACGCACTCCCACGACTGCATTGGCTCCTAGGTCGCTTGCGTCATCTATGAGGCGGGCTAGTGCCTGTTCTCGAGACTCGGCAAGCAGTTTGGTGTATTCATGGATTTCGCCACCTGCAAGGTTACGCAAGGATGCCATTATGTCTTTTCCCATGTGGCGAGCACGGACGGTGTTCCCCCTGGCTATACCCAAGGCCTTGGCTATACGCATACCAGGAATCTGTGATGTTGTTACTAGTATCACTTCTGTACCTCCTTGAAAGGGTCGTTCTTGGATTCCCGGTACTGTTGCCTGAAAACTCTTAACAGTAGTAGTAATATGCCCGAATACAACAATGTGAGGCCAATCTTAATCCATATGTTGTACGTCCTAACCAGGAAAAGATATCCTGAGTATTGTATCAATATTAAGGACCCTAAAAGGAAACAGATCCAGCCAATGCTTTTCACAGGTCCTCCTAGGTTAAGAACGTCCCATTACTAAGTATTAGGAATGATCCAGCAAATTGGCCAAGGCTGACACCAGCTCTTCAATTTCATCTTCGGTATTGAAATAGTGGGGAGAGATGCGTAGCGCGCTGTCGATCTTCCTGTTGTCGAAATCAATAACAGCACTGCTCTTAGTACAGACAGAGGTGTTTATACCTAGTTTTTTCAGTGAATCACAAATTACCGCAACATCTTCTCCCTCCAGTCCAATGGTAACTATGGCGGACTTTTGGGCTCCCTGGTCCAAAAGACAAACCCCTGTGAGTTCTGACAGGAGATCTCGAGTTTTAGCGGCAAGACCCCAAGCACGTCGTTGTATTTCTTCTATGCCTAGCTTTTGGGCATAGACAGCTGCGGTTCCCAGTCCAAGGACGAGGGAAAAGGGAAATTCCCAGTTTTCAAAACGGCTGGCATCTGGGGCAGGTTGGTAGAGATTTTCCAGGATCCAATCTGCCCCTCTGAGGTCTGGAAACAATGGCTTTAAACCCAGGTCCAACGCTCGGTCCGAAACGAAAAGAAATCCTATGCCCCTTGGCCCACGAAGAAATTTTCTTCCTGTGGACGAAAGAAAATCACACTCGATTTCTTTCACGTCGATGGGCATTTGCCCCACTGATTGGCAGGCGTCGACCAGATAGAGAGATTCGTACTGTTTGCATAATGCACCTATGTCTTTGACTGGCTGTACCATGCCTGAACTAGTGGGGATGTGGGAAATTGCTACCAGTTTAGGGTTAAGCCTTCGCAAGAGATTTTCTAGGCTGTGCAAGTCAACACTTCCGTCAGGACCATCCTCTACTCTGAAGAGGCGGACCCCTAGCCGCTCCACCAGAGACAGGTACATAATTTGATTAGAAGCATAGTCGTTGCTACTTGTCAAAATTACGTCGTTTGCAGAAAAATTGATGGAAGAGAGGGCTTGCAGGAAAGAGCCAGTAGCGTTTTCAGTAAAAGCAATATTGTGCGGTTTAGATCCTATGAGTTGTCCTATTGCCCTGTAACTGTTTTGGATCTCACCAAAACAGTTTTCGGCTGCTTCATAGCCGCCTAAGGTGCGTTCCAGTTCTAGATGTTCCAGGATCTTTTTATGCACTGAGTTTGCAACAAGGCTGGCACCAGCATTATTAAGATGGTTAACATGCTTAGTTCCCAGTGTTTCTGAGCGTAGTTGTTTTATATTAAGGACTGACAATGATAGGTATCCAGTTAAAGGTGTCTGAAGGCTAAAATAGATCTTCTTTTAAGATCCTGTCTAGTTTTCGTTACTTTAATTTGGCGGACTACAGAGGGGATGGGTGCACTTGTTGGCCTGAAATGGCTTCAATACTACCGGAGATTTACGCGATATGTCTAAGTCCGAGGCAGAAATCCGAGCAGAAACAATCAGATTGGAGTTGCACCGCCACTCTCATTTATACTATGTGGAATCAAGGCCTGAAATTAAGGATTCAGACTATGATCTTCTTTTCGCTGAATTAAAGACTTTGGAACTAGAATGGCCAGAATTAATCACAAATGATTCTCCCACGCAGAGAGTTGGAGCAGAGCCGCAAAAGTCTTTTGGAACAGCTGAGCACAGTGTGCCAATGCTCTCTTTGGATTCCACAAAGAACCTAGAAGACCTAGTGCGGTTTGATAAAAGAATAAAGGATTTGCTAGGAAACAATCCAGAGTACTTGTTAGAACCAAAACTCGACGGCGCTTCGATAGAGCTAGTGTACGAATACGGAGTCTTCGTGAGAGCGGTTACGCGAGGAAATGGACAAGTTGGTGAGGTGATTACCGAGAATGCCAAGACAATTTCTTCTCTCCCACTGCGTCTTTTAAGTTCCAATAGAGTCGTGCCCGAAACTCTGTCAGTGCGGGGAGAGGTCATTATGTATCTCTCCAGATTTGAAGAGCTCAATAAAGAAATGTTGAAAAAGGGTCTAAATCCTTACGCTAATCCAAGAAATTCTGCCTCTGGTTCTCTCCGCCAGCTTAAATCCCGAGTGACTGCGGAGAGGCCTTTAGAGCTCATGATTTTCGACATTCTGCAATGTCCAGATCTAGCAGTTGAGTCAGATGCTGAAGGGTTGGAGATGCTCAAGGACTGGGGATTTAAGATTGTACCCGAAGCTCTGTCAGTAACCACATTGAACGAGATAGAGAAATATTATAGAAGCTACGAAGACAGGCGAGATGAGCTGGATTATGAGATCGATGGTGTAGTAGTGAAGATCAACCAACT
Organism: Longimicrobiales bacterium; assembly: GCA_028822645.1. Classification (GTDB taxonomy): domain Bacteria; phylum Gemmatimonadota; class Gemmatimonadetes; order Longimicrobiales; family Gaopeijiaceae. The sequence continues at coordinate 48,209 of JAPKDG010000001.1, forward strand.
AGATGTGAGAAAGGAGCTTGGAAATACCTCTCATCATCCTAGGTGGGCTTTGGCGCTTAAATTTGAGCCAAGAAAAGCGACTACAAGGATTAGAAAAATCGTAGTTCAGGTTGGTAGAACAGGGAAACTCACTCCAGTTGCTGAGTTTGATCCAGTTGTTGTAGGGGGAGTGACTGTGTCTCGGGCATCATTGCACAACAGGGAAGAGGTTGAACGGAAAGGCGTTAGGGCTGGCGATCTTGTAAGAATTCAAAGAGCTGGCGATGTCATCCCTCAGGTTGTCGAAAGAATTGAAGAGGAAAATACTCCAAGGGGTAAGGAATTTCGGATTCCTAACAATTGTCCAGCCTGCGAAACCGAAGTCATCGAAAGGGGTCCGTTCAGCTATTGCCCAAATCGCTTTGGGTGTTCAGCTCAACTCAAGAGAGGCATCTTACACTTTGGATCTAGAGAGGGGTTGGATATCGAAGGATTGGGGGAAGAGATCTGTTCCATGCTAGTGGACAAAGGATTAGTATCAGAGCTGGCAGACCTCTTTTCTCTAAAGACAGAAGATCTACAAACATTGTGGAAAGGTGGGAAGAAGGCCGCAGACAACCTTTTTGTTGCTATCCAGGAGAAGAAGTCAATAGATTTTCACCGTTTTATCTATGGCTTAGGAATTCCAGAAGTAGGAATAACTGTAGCTAAGGGTTTAGCAAACGAATTTGGAAATCTTCCTGCTCTGCAGGAAGCTAGTATAGAAAGGTTGGAATCTATTGATGGGGTTGGGTCTATCATGTCAGAACAAATCTATGAGTTTCTGCACAGTGACATTACGTCGAACCAGATCAGTGCCGTATTGCACCAGGGAGTCAGGCTTACTCCTCCCAAAATCTCTCGAAGCTCAGAAATGGCAGGCACGACTTTTGTTTTTACAGGAAAGTTCATTCGAATTAAAAGGAGTGAAGCGAGAGAAGCCGTCGAAAGTGTAGGAGGTAAGGTGTCAGGGTCGGTAAGTTCTAGGACAAACTTTCTGGTAGCTGGGGAAGATCCTGGATCAAAGCTTCAGAAAGCAAAAGATCTCGGAGTAAAGCTATTAAGTGAGAGCGAATTCATTAATAAGATAAAGCAATGATTACCGAAGTTTTGAAATTTATTGCAAGCCTAGCTTGTCTTTGCTATGGGGCTAATCTGCTTGTCAGGGGAAGTGGACAGATTGCAAGGGCGGCAGGTGTGAGTGGTATGGTCGTCGGATTAACAGTTGTCTCTCTTGCGACCTCCGCGCCAGAACTCTTCATCTCAGTGATCGCTGCCCTGAATGGAAATGTAGATTTGGCGATAGGCAATGTCGTAGGGTCGAATATTGCTAATTTAGGACTTGTTATGGCCCTAACAGCGATAGTGGGCAAGGGATTGGTTTTTAACAAAAATGTTGCTAATAGAGATTGTATAGTCATGGTGGGAGCTACTCTTTTAGTTTTTCCGCTAATATGGGACTTGAGGCTTGTTCGGTGGGAGGGTGGGCTATTAGCAATCTTGCTATTCGGGTATTTGTTCGCAGTAGTGTGGAGTGCTAATGAGGATAGACGGGCTAGAAACCAGCCTATCTCTGGAAAACCAACGTCAACGGTGGAAGGAAAATGGTGGGAATCATTGGGCATAGTGGCCTTAGGCGTATTACTCCTCACTGGGGGTTCAATGCTATTAAGGGACTCGGTCACTGCGATCGCAATAAAACTGGGCGTGTCGGAATTAATCATAGCACTGACGATGGTTTCTGTCGGGACATCCTTACCTGAACTTGCAACATCGATCATGGCAGTATTAAAAAAGGACAAGGGATTGGCTTTGGGAAACATTGTAGGATCAAATATTTTTAATTTGACCCTTGTATTAGGAATAACATCTATTGTTGCACCAATAAGTATCAGCTCTGAGGTTTTGTATAAACAGTATCCCGCCATGCTGGCTATTACTTTACTTGTGGTGGTCCTTTCCAGGCGCCGTAGCCAGATTAGGCTTAAGGATGGGTATTATTTGGCGGTGGCATATATTGGCATAATGGGCTGGATTTTATTTTGAAGGTCTGATTTTATGGCGATTCTTTTAATAAAGGATGGATTACATGCTTCCGATCGATTTGACCGGGAAAAATGCTTTTGTTGCCGGAGTTGCTGACGATAGAGGATACGGGTGGGCTATCGTGAAAGCTTTGGCTCAGGCTGGAGCCTCAGTTCGGGTAGGTACGTGGCCTCCAATGTGTAAAATATTCACTCGGAGTTTGGACTTGGGAAAGCTAGATATGACCCTGGCCGGAGGGGGAGAACTCAACATAGAAAAGATTTATCCGATCGACGCTTCTTTTGATGTTCCCGAAGATGTTCCTGAGGATGTGGCACAGGATAAAAGGTATAGGGGGATTTCTGGTTACACGATCCAAGAGGTTGCTGAGGAAGTTCAAAAGGACTTAGGCGGGGCTTCCCTGGATGTTCTTGTCCACTCTCTTGCAAATGGTCCAGAAGTGCGGAATCCGTTGATAGAGACAAGTCGGACAGGATATCTGGCAGCAGTCGGCTCGAGTGCCTATTCGTTGGTTAGCATGGTACAGCGATTCGGTCCTTTTATGGGCGGAGAAGGTGCAGTGATTTCGCTAAGCTATTTAGCAGCAGAAAAGGTGATTCCAGGATATGGAGGAGGCATGAGCTCAGCCAAGGCGGCACTTGAAAGTGATACTCGAACTTTAGCTTATGAAGCGGGTAGGCGTTGGGGGCTTCGGATCAATACTCTTTCAGCTGGCCCCCTTGCCAGCAGAGCAGCCAGTGCGATTGGATCAATAGACAGGATGGTGGATTATTACGTGGCCAATTCAGCTCTTTCAGGGGTTAATTCAGCTCTAGATGTCGGTAATGCAGCAGCTTTTCTGTGCTCGCCGTTAGGGGCTGGCATATCTGGGGAGACTCTGCATGTAGACAAAGGGTACAATGTCATGGGTATGACCGCTGAGGATCAGCTCGGAAACGAGTAAGGTGGATTCGAATTTTGGGGCACAATTGCCCTCCATGAAAACACTTCCACCAGGCCCGCGTTCCCTTGAGTTGGCCAGTCGCTTACAGGATGTTGAATCTCGTAATGTAACTTGGTTAAGTGAGGATTTTCCGGTTTTCTGGGATCTGGCTTTCGGTTCAAATGTGAGTGACGTCGATGGCAATGTATATGTGGATTTAACTTCTGCTTTCGGTGTGGCTTTTGCTGGACACTCACACCCCAGCATAAGAATAGCCATGGATGAACAAGCCAAGTGCCTAGTTCATGGCATGGGTGATATCCACCCTTCTCTTTCCAAGGTGAAACTCATGGAAGCATTGGCTACGCTCGCACCGTGGAAAGAAACTAGAACGGTCCTGGCTTCCTCTGGGACAGAAGCAATAGAGATTGCTCTAAAGACAGCTCAATTGCATACTGGAAAGGCTGGGGTTATAGCATTCAAGGGGGCCTATCACGGGTTGACTCTAGGGAGCTTGTCGGTAACAGATAGGAAAGATTTTCGGAACCCCTTTGTGGACAGACTGCTTGAAACGACCAAGTTCGTTTCGTTCCCAAGTTCGGACGATGAAGTTGCAAGAGTATTGACGGAAATTGGTAGTATTTTGACTGAGAGCGAGACTTCGGGAATCCCCATTGGTGCAATAGTTATTGAACCGATACAAGGAAGAGGTGGGGTCAGGATACCTCCCGAAGGTTTTTTGCAGGACCTGAAGGCGTTAAGTAAAGCAACTGGAGTGTTGCTCATTTTCGATGAGATTTTTACTGGACTAGGTCGCTCTGGGGTAGTTTTTGAAAGTGAAGTAGCGGGAGTAATTCCTGATCTTATCTGCTTAGGAAAAGCTTTGGGTGGAGGATTGCCCTTGAGTGCCTGCTTGGGGTCCAGATCTGTCATGGAAGCCTGGCCCGAGAATCAGGGAGAAGCCATTCACACAAGCACCTTCTTGGGTCATCCACTCTCCTGTGCAACAGCACTTAGTTTTCTGAATATTTTAAAGTCAGAGGGGTTGGTTCTTGGAAGTGTAAAGAAGGGACAGTATTTACTCGCTTCTCTTCGGGCCTCCTTGGGTTCTAGTTGTCACATACATGAAGTGAGGGGCAGAGGTCTCCTGGTGGGCATCGAATTACGTACTGAAACTGGAGAACCGTGGAAAGGACAAGGAGCCAGGGTCGCTCGACAAGCGCTCAGGAAAGGACTAATTGTGTTGCCGGCTGGCAGGTACGGAGAGGTTGTACAGCTTTCACCAGCTGCCACCATAACGGAAAAACAAATAGATTTTGCTGTGGCATGCCTGTCGGACATCATACTTGGAAGGGACTTATAGTTAATATCTGGGGTTGTATCACTAAGTAATCGTGTTTATTCTTCCCTCCGCTTTTTGGATATGCATTTGCTACTACTGCCCCCATCGTCTAGTGGCCTAGGACATCTGGTTCTCAGCCAGGAAACCGGGGTTCGATTCCCCGTGGGGGTACTAGTTTGTAGAGGGCGGCTCAGGTAACAAATGTTTAAGTTAGCTTGGGGGTCGCTTAGCTCAGTTGGTAGAGCACTACGTTCACATCGTAGGGGTCACTGGTTCGAGTCCAGTAGCGACCATCATGTATAGTCAAGGTGGAGGCCTATGAAAAGTCTTTTCCAAAGAAGATGACAGCTATCAAGATAGCCGCAACTGCAGCCGGGGCTATAAATCGGACAGAGAATAACCAAGCTTTGTAGCTAAACCACCTTGGAGACCCAGATCCCACTAATTCATATTTGGTGACCTTAGAGGGCATGAACCAGCCAACCCCTAGGGTTATGAGTAGGCCACCCAAAGGAAGGGCCCAGTTAGAGGCAAAATGATCCATTGTGGCAAAAAATCCCGCCTTGCCATCGAAAACCTCAAGGTTGGAGAGCCAAGGGACTGCACCGAAAGACATTGCAGAAAGAAAAGTAAAGAAGTAAATACAGGCTCCACTGAGTAGCGTGGCTCGAGACCTGTCCATTTTTCTTTGGTCGATGAAATAGCTGACCACGACTTCCAGGAGTGAGATGGTTGAAGTTAAAGCTGCTAAAGCCACTAAAAGATAGAATGCTGGTGCAAGCACAACTCCGAACGGCACTACTTCATAGAACAACTGTGGCAAAGAAATAAATAGCATTCCCACTGAAGAGCCATCTACTTGTTCTGGCATTCCGGGGACTGTAAAGATCACTGAAAACATGATTATGGTCGCTATCAGTGCGATTAAGGTATCTAATATCACAATTGAGCCCGCCGCGTTAACAAGAGAACGTTCACGTGCCACGTAGGAACCGTAGACTATCATGGTTCCCATTCCCAAAGATAAAGTAAAGAACGCATGGCCTAGGGCTTCAAGGACTGCTGCGGTATCCAGTTCGGAGAAATTGGGCCGAAAAATGAAGGTCAGTGCCTCTCCCGAGCCTTCCATAGTCAGAGCACTGAATAGCAGTAGTAGTAGGATGACGAACAGGGCAGGAAGACAAAGGCGAGCAGTTTTTTCTATGCCACCGTGGACCCCAAAGAACACTACAGTCACCGTGAAGAACATGAAGGCACCTGACAAAATCGTTTGCAGTAGTCCATTTGCAGCTAGTCCCGAAAATATTCCTCCCATGTCGGCGTTGGTCGGAAACCCAGAAAGGCTCCAGTTCAACGTTTGGAAGAGATAGAATAGTGACCATCCAGCAACAACGGCGTAGTAACTTAGGATAACAAATCCTGCCATGACCCCCCAGGTTCCCACCCACCCCCAGGCTGGCCCCATCGCTTCACGCATAGCGCCCACTGCACTTTTCTGGGTTTTGCGACCAACTAGAAGTTCTGCCATCATTATGGGAAGACCTACTGCTAAAATGCAGATCAAGTAGATCAGAACAAATGCACCTCCGTCGTTCTTCCACGTAATGAAGGGGAATTTCCATAAATTTCCGAGTCCTATGGCACTGCCAGTGGCGGCTAGAATAAAGCCGAGATTCGAACTCCAGTTTTCCCGAGCGTCTTTCATATACTGTTCACCGAATAAATTGTAAAGTGTAGAAACATAGTTTTATGTTGTGTCATTGGTCCGAGATAGCTCATTCAACATATCAACGCCGTTGATCTTTGGACAAGAAAGTTTTTAAAACTGGAAACCGAAGTGGTAACTTTATAAAATCGCAGTAGTTATGAATCGAGCTTCGGAAGGAGGGATGATTTTGATTAAGGTTGTTAATAAATTCAGGATAGTCGTTTCAGCTCTCTTATTATGCATTGCATCATGTGGGGACAGGAACGATGAGAGTACATCAAGTGAGTCCCAATCCAGTGATTTTCGTGTGGCACTGCTGACTTCTGGTCCTGTCAGTGATGCTGGGTGGCACGGAAGCGCTTACGAAGGGATAAAACTGATCGAACAGACTTTAGATGCTAAAATCAGCCATCAACAGACGAACACTCCTGCTGAATTTGATGAAGTACTTAGAGCCTATGCATCATCTAACTATAAGCTCATTTTTGCTCACGGGTTCGAATACCAAGATGCTGCTATCCGCGTGGGCGAACAATTTCCAGAAGTCACCATTATAGTGAGCTCCGGAGGAAGGTTTTCAGATAATGTCATACCGCTGATTTTCGAACTGGAGGAAGGCAGCTACATGGCTGGCGTTGTAGCCTCAAGAATGACTAAGACCGAAACTATAGGTATGGTAGGGGGAGTGGCTATCCCACCTGCTGAAGCGACTTTCACTGGTTTTGAGGCAGGTGCATTATCGGTAAACCCAGACGTCGAAGTTCTTGTCAGTTGGATTGGAAGTTGGGATGATGTGGCAATGGCCAAGGAAGCGGCTACCACACTGATAAGAAGAGGGGCAGATGTTTTGATCCATAATACTGACGCTGCAAGTTTTGGAGTTTTCCAGGCCGTTCGGGAAGCAAGGGCTTTAGGTGAAGAAGTCTGGGCTATGGGTATGAATAGAAACCAGAACGACGTTGCTCCAGAAGTGATTCTAGGGAGCGCTATCATCAGAATACCCGAAGCTTTTTTACAGCTAGCTATACTTTGGACGGAAGGAAAGATGCCGTCGGGCGAGGCATATTATGCGGGTGGCCAAAGTGGGGCTGCAGATTACGTGGTAAATCCGGGATTGGCAGGAAAATACCAACCTGAACTAATGGCTGAAATCGATTCTGTACGACTGGGTATAATAAATGGCTTAATCAGCGTCCCAAGGATTGGCTTTCTGGAACGAGTGGGGGGTTCTTTCTGAGCAGCTCGCAATCTTCGTCTGGGAAATATTCTGAGTTGGTCCCATCGGTTGTAATGGAGAAAGTCAGCAAGAAGTTTGGGGGTAAGTCGGCGTTAGACGATGTAGGATTTACTAGCTTTCCTGGAGAGGTTCATTCGCTCGTCGGCGAAAATGGTGCTGGTAAAACGACACTGATGAGGGTGCTTAGTGGCCTTGTAGTACCCGACAGCGCCAACATTAGGATCAGAGGAGAAGAAACCACAATTGCCACACCTATGGATGCCCGTGGAGCAGGTGTGGGCATGGTCCATCAGAATTTTCTTCTTATACCTGCGCATACCGTGCTTGAAAACCTCTGCCTGGGAAATCGTTTTGTTGGGCAGGGACATGTATTGCCCTATGGGGATGTGCGGCAGAAGCTCCAAGAATTAAGAGATAAGACTGGGTTGTGGGTCGAAGAAGACAGGTTTGTTGAAGATTTATCGATCGGTGAGAGACAGAAAGTTGAAATCTTGAAGCTACTCTTGCGAGAACCCGAAATATTAATTTTTGATGAACCAACTTCGGTCTTGGCTCCTCAAGAAGTGGCTAACTTGATGTCCATATTTCGGCGCTTGGCGTTAGATGGCAAGACTGTAATCTTTATAACTCATAAACTCAATGAAGTCATAGAAGCGAGCGACCGAATAACGGTTCTGAAGCAAGGCAAGGTTGTTTGTAGGACCATCCCCGAAGCAACGGACGTTCAGGGGTTGTCAAAAGTAATGATCGGAGAAGATGTCGGAGCCAGTCTTGCTAAGACCCAGGCCCCAGGTAGCACTGTTGTTAGGTTGACTTCTACCAAAGCTATAGGTGTCCACGGTGAAGAAAAGTTGGTGGATGTGAACTTGGTTGTACGACGGGGTGAGGTTGTCGGCATAGCAGGAGTAGAGGGGAATGGCCAACAGGAACTTGTGGAAATCCTGAGCGGGTTACGTCGGCCCGACGGAGGGACTGTGTCCCTACCTCGTCAGATAGGTTTTATACCTGACGATAGGGGTGGGAAGGCATTAATAGGTTCTTTTAACATTTCTGAAAATGTTGCCTTAGGCCTTGTAGGTGATAGCAGATTTCGGTGGGGTCCAGCCATGCTCTGGAGTAAAATCAACCAATACGTAAAAGATCTCATTGTGCGTTATGGTATAAGGGCTGAGAGTTATCAACAAAAAGTGGATGAACTTTCAGGTGGGAACCAGCAAAAGGTGGTCTTGGCTAGAGAGCTAAAACGATCGAAGGATCTTTTAGTTGCTAGGAATCCAACGCAAGGTCTTGATGTTAAAGCATCAGAATTTTTCTACCAGCAAATGATGGAGTTGTTGGTGGATGGCTCTAGGAGTGAAAGTACAGGGCCGCGAGCGGGGGTAGTGTTGATCTCTTCTGATTTGGAGGAGATCTTGAGTTTTGCGGATGAAATCTATGTTATTTACAATGGTGAGTTGTTAAAGGTCAACAAGGCGGACGTTTCGAGGGAATTTATCGGTAGGCTTATGTTGACAGGAAGAAGGACGGACGTTTTGTCAGTAAAAAGCGACCACTGCTATGACTAACCGTGATTCTTGGATAGCCCTAGCCGTTTCTTTGTCGGCTCTTTTGCTGACGGCATTACTAACTGCCGCCGCCTTGGCTTTGGGCGGCTACAGCCCTTTGGTGGTCCTGCAGAGTCTGCTAGAAGGATCTTTCGGATCACTAGATATTTTTTTTGGAGTGACCTTGGTGCGGGCAATTCCTCTTGTTGTCATTGGTCTTGCAGTGACCGTTGCTTTCAAGTCAGGTGTCTGGAACATTGGAGCTGAAGGACAGTTTTATGCGGGTTCGATGGCGGGAGTTTGGGTTGGATTAAGCGTTGGAGACTATCCTTCTTTTTTTTCGGTACCCCTAGTGTTTCTGTCTGCAGCAGCAGCAGGAGCAATCTGGGCATTGTTACCTGCACTGATGAAAATTCGTTTAGGTGTTGGTGAGGTGGTCACCACCATTCTTATGAATTTTGTGGCAATCCATTTGGTTAGCTATGTAGTGCGCTGGCCCCTGCAAGAAAGTAGGGGGGTATTTCCTAATACTGACCTCATAGATGAGTCCGTACGCTTACCAATTATAATTCCAGGCACAGGATTGCATTTAGGATTTGTAGTGGCAGTGATATGTGTCGTAGGATTGTCTATTTTCTTCAATAATACCGGTATGGGTTTTCAGCTTCGGGCAATGGGGGGCTCCAAAGAAGCTACCAGGGTCTCCGGGAGAGCTAGAATTCCAATGTTGCTGATAGTTACCTTCCTTCTTTCGGGATCCTTAGCTGGACTTGCTGGCGGAATAGAAATTACTGGCCGAACTTTTGCTCTGTATGAAGGCATGTCTCCAGGGTGGGGCTATACTGCAATCGCTGTGGCACTCTTGGCTGACCTTAATTTTATAGCGGTTCTGGTTACGGGTATCTTTTTTGGAGCGCTGGAAGGAGGAGCTGGAGCGATGCAAAGGGAAGCAGGCATACCGGCTGCTTGGGTTTCTGGTATAGAAGCCTTGGTTTTACTCTCTGTCTTGGCCAGCGACAGGATACTCCGTCGCCTGCTTAGATCCAAGAAGAAATATGATGTAAAGGAAAGAGAATTAGATGTTTGAATCATTTTCAATAGTTCTGTTTCTGGAGGCAGCGATTCGGCTAGCTGTGCCGCTAGCAGTAGTAGCACTCGGAGAATCTATTACAGAGCGTAGTGGGGTTTTGAACATAGGAATAGAAGGGTCGATTATTGCAGGTGCCTTATGTGGCGCTTTGGCTGCGATGGAATGGTCATCGATCTTGTTGGGAATGGTGTTTGGAGCGATAGGAGGAGGCTTGGTAGCTATGGTATTTGCTATTTTTGTTCTTGGCTTAAACTCAGATCAAATTATTACCGGCACAGCGACGACGCTGGCTGGGTTGGGGTTTACGGGAGTAATTTATCAGGCTCGTTTTGGGACTACCGGGTCAGTTATCACCCTCCCTGTGCTTAAGTCTCTTGAGGTTCCGTTTTTGCGAGATATACCAATCTTGGGTCCTATTTTTTTCCAGCAATCAATAACAGTTTACTTTGTTTATTTTTTAGTCCCTGCTCTTTGGTATTTTTTGTTTAAAACGTCCTGGGGATTAGAGTTACGTTCTGTCGGGGAGGATCCAGCCGTTGCGGAAGAAGCAGGGATCAGAGTTTTATTCGTTCGGTTTCTCGCTATTTTGTTCGGTGGTTTGTCCGCTGGTCTTGCCGGTGCTCACTTGGCTCTTGATTCTGGAACTTTCATAGAGAATATGTCAGGAGGCAGGGGGTTCATTGCTATTGCTGTAGTAGTGTTAGGTAGGTGGAATCCTGTACCGATAGTGGGTGCGGCCATGTTTTTTGGAGCAGCTTCAGCATTACAATTTCTGCTTCAGTCTTCAGGTAGTAATTTGCCTTTCCCCTTTTTCCTGATGTTGCCGTATGTCCTTACTCTCATAGCTCTTTCAGGATGGTTTGGTCGAACCAAAGCACCGGGATCCTTGGCGCTTCCCTGGCCTCCCAAGAGCGGGTAGGTTTGTTCATGAGGATGCTACGAGTAGGTGCGGTTGTTCTACTATCAGTAGGTAGTTTGACATCTAGAAGTAATGAGAGAGTCCAATGAGGCAAAATAGTGGAGACCAATCGGACACCAAGGAAGAAGCTGGTGTTGGGATTTTTTCTAGCTGGAAACCCATATATTTCTTAGTGGTACTCTATTCCATACTACTCATTTTGGCCTTGCAGTGGTTAACAATTGCTCTCGATTTCAGTTCTAGATGAGAATTGTGGACTGGGTAGTTTTCGGTGTTTACTTCACAGGAGTTGTAGGCTTAGCTCTCTACCAAAGTAGAAAAAATGTTGGGATGGAGGGCTATTTTCTTGCCAACAGAAGCCTGCCTTGGGGTGTTGTAGGACTGTCGGTTATGGCTACCCAGGCCAGCGCCATCACTTTTATAGGGACCACTGGCCAAGCTTTTGATGGTGGGATGGAATTTATACAAGTATACCTCCCTCAACCCTTAGTGATGGTGGTCCTCTGCGTGCTGTTTGTCCCTTTCTTTTACAAGGCAAAGATTTTTACAGCATATGAATTTTTAGAAAAGCGTTTTGACCTAAAAACGAGGACTGCGACAAGCTTGATTTTTCTTGTCCAACGAGGCCTTGGCGCAGGCATTGTTTTGTACGCTCCAGCAGTAGTTCTTTCTGTGATTATGGGTTGGGACGAGAGGGCAACAATTCTTATCATGGGTGCTATAACTATTGTGTATGCTACTGTGGGCGGAATTACTGCGGTGATCTGGACCGATGTAATCCAAATGTTGGTGATGTTTTTGGGGATTGGAGTGGCTATTGCGACCTTGTTTAACACCCTGCCCGCAAGCGTTGGGATGGAAGAGGTTGTTTATCTCGGTGGAATACAGAATATGTGGTCTAGTATTGATTGGTCATGGGACCCGACCAAAGACTACACTATCTGGTCGGGGATGATTGGAGGATTCTTCCTAGCGCTAGCATACTTCGGTACTGACCAGAGTCAGGTACAGAGATATTTAACTGCAAAGTCTCTTAAGGATAGTAGGTTTTCCCTTCTCTTCAATGCTTTCCTGAAAGTGCCTATGCAGTTTGCAATCTTGTCCATAGGGGTCTTGCTTTTTGTTTTCTATCATTTTGAGCGGCCCCCGCTACTCTTCAATGCAGCGGAAGTAGCTGTGGCTGAGAACAGTGAATTCAGTGAAGACTTTAACATGCTCCAGGTTGAACAGGGCAACATCCATTTGCAAAGAAGAGAGGCAACTTTGGCGTTGCTAGATACTAGGCGCGAGGGAGGGGATGTCACTTCACTTCGCAATGATATAAGGGACTATGGTTCTCAGCTTTCTGAAATTAGGATGGAAGCTAGTTCGATTGTCGAAAATGTGAGAGGGGCTTCATCAAATGACGTGAACTATATCTTCCCTTCCTACTTAGTGAAGTATGTGCCCGCTGGAATTTTAGGGCTTATGATAGCGGTAATTTTCGCAGCAGCAATGTCCTCCTTAGACTCGGAATTGACAGCTCTTTCCAGTGCCACTGTGATTGATTTCTATCAACGTCATATCCGTCCAGATGCGTCGGAGAAACATTTACTAGGGGTTTCAAAGCTAGCAACCTTGTTCTGGGGATTGTTCGGATGTGCAGTCGCGCTCTATGCGGGACAATTGGGCTCTTTGCTGGAAGCTGTAAATAAGGTTGGGTCGTTTTTTTACGGTTCTCTTTTAGGAGTATTTCTTTTGGCTTTTCTGGTGAAGATCGCTAATGGTAATGGTGCGTTTTGGGGCTTGTTAGCGGGAATGGGGTCGGTCTTTATAGTCGCGCAGACTACAGATATTTCATGGTTATACTATAATGTTGTCGGATCATTGACGGTATTAATGGTAGGCACTCTAGTGAGCTACCTTTATCCGGCTGTCGGTGCTAAAAGAGCTGATGTTTTGTAGTTGTAGCATTTTGTTGGATGCTATTGCCAGCTGAACCTAAACAAGGAGTTTGTTTATTATGGGAGTTACAGAAAAAGATGTGCAGGATGCCCTCAAGGCTGTAAAGGATCCAGAATTAAATTTAGATGTGGTTGTGCTGGGTTTGATATATGACATTGAGATTACTGAGGGCGATGTCCAAGTTGTGATGTCCCTGACTTCCCCGATGTGTCCAGTAGCTGAACAGTTGGTGTCTGAAGCGCAAGCTACTGTTTTATCAGTGGAAGGTGTCACTGGATGTAAGGTCGACTTAACCTTCGATCCTCCCTGGACTCCTGAAAGAATCTCTCCTCTGATTCGATCCTCTTTGGGGTTGTAGTTCTTATGGATAAAATAGGTCGTCATCGAGATTTGAAAAAATTATTAGATCCTTTTAGTAAAAATACAATCACAGATGCTACACCATGGAGAGGATCGTTCCTGGGGACATTCTTCGTCTGGACTCTATTGTTTTTGAGCGGATGTGCAACGCCCGATGTGGTCCCGTCCCCTCGGTCGTTGATCATTAGGTCTGGGGCGAGGATTCCTCCCCAGGAAGAACGTGTCAAGGAAATTGATGTCTGGGTGAGAATTCAGCAGGAAAACATACGTAATGATCCAACATTTTGGATTATAGGCAAAGAATCATCTGAAGATTTGTACCCTTGGGATAGTTTGAGGATTTCGAGTGACACAGCCGAAGTCTTTGCTCCTTCTTCAGTTCCGGAAGCATGGTCAGTGCTGTCCATGTATGGCCACTTTCATCTCATGAAAAAAATGGGTCGAATCGGGGAATTTCTTCCGGAAGCTATAGATAGTAGTGGAAAAGAAGCGCAAGGTTATGAGTTAGAAAAATTGATTTTGAGCCGCCTATCAGATGCCTGGATGTTTAGTCGTTCAGCGTATGATATGAGCTCTTATGGGCCCTTAGATGAATTGATGTACTCTAAAGAAAACGGCTATTTAGAAGCATTTATTTTGACAGCCAGGGCAACAGAGTTTAAATCGGAAAGTGCCTCGTGGAAGAAACAGAATCCTGCCAAGGTATCTGAATATCAAGATTGGTTTTTAGAGAATTTTGAGAGAAAATCTCCCGGCTTGAGATAATCTGGATAGACTCAACCGAGGGGAATAGAGATCTGCCACCCTGGCCTGATAGAGGTCAATCCTTCGTCAGAGGAAGAAACATTGAAGTCAATGCGTCCTGTCCGGTAAAGACGATCTGCTGATGGCTTGCCACCGAATACTGGGAACCCTTCTATTTTTATCTTGAACGATTTTTGTTTTCCGGGTGCCATTGCCGTGAGTGTGGTATTTAGTAATTTGCGGATTCTGGGGAGTTCTCCAGAATCGAAACGGAGCTTTAAAGTGAGGCTACCATATGGTCCATGTATCACATCTAAGACACGGAACCATGCTATATCGCTGTTGCTTGAAGAGGCTTGCTTCGAACCAACAGCGATAGGATGGTTTGCTGACATATTTGAAGACTCTTTTAGGCGAGAGCTATTCTAATAGTGGGATTGAGAAAATACCGTGCAAGAAAATATAAACAAACCTAAGCAAAGAGTACCTCTCGGGCCCTTTGACTTGGAAGAGCAGGAAATGAGGGAATTGGGTTATAAAGCAATTGATATTCTAGTGGACCGGTGGGTGTCATTGAGGGATAAAGACGTCTGGGCCGGTGGCAGTAGATCAGAGATGGAGGAAATGTTTAGAGAATCTCCACCTGAAGAGCGATCGTCCGCCATGGCAGTTATGACAGAGTCAGTGGATAAAGTACTGACCAGGGCCGCAAGGATAGACCACCCAAGATTTTTTGCATTTGTTCCGTCATCTCCTACTTGGCCATCTGTGATAGCTGATGCCTTGGCCACGGGTTTCAATATTTTCCAAGGAACATGGCTGGAATCCGCTGCTTCCAGTCAGGTGGAGTTAGTTGTGTTGGACTGGTTCCGCGAATGGGTAGGGATGCCCGAATCTGCGGGAGGAATTCTGACAAGTGGAGGTTCTGCAGCCAACTTGAATGCTCTTTTTTTGGCAAGAAGTGATATACACCGTCTAGATCAAGCCGTGGTTTATCTGTCAGACCAGGGACACAGTTCCTTGGAACGCGCGGCAAGGATGGTTGGATTTCAAGGCAGTAATATACGAGTAATTCCAACTACAAAAGATTACCGCATAGACTTGCAACTCCTAAATGGAGCCATAGAACGGGATCAGAGTAATGGGCTGCAGCCCTTGGTGATCTGTGGGAACGGTGGAGGTACAAATACAGGTGTAGTCGACCCACTAATAGATTTAGCGAAAATTTGTAAGAGAGAAAATCTTTGGCTACATGTCGATGCTTCCTATGGTGGGTTTTCCGTGTTGACCGAAGAAGGCAAGTCGGATCTTAGAGGAATACACTTAGCGGACAGTGTTACCCTGGACCCTCATAAATGGTTGTTTCAGCCATATGAGGTCGGTTGTTTGCTGGTGAAAAACCTGAACCTCCTTGAGTCAGCATTTCGAGTCACACCTGAATACCTACAGGATGTGGAATTGGGATTGGAGCACGTCAATTTCTGCGATAGAGGGCTACAGTTGACTCGTTCAGCGAGAGCTTTCAAGATTTGGGTGTCAGTTAAGACTTTTGGAATGAAGTTATTCCGGAGGGCGATCCAAAACTCTTTGGATCTAGTAAAGGAAGCTGAGACGTATATAAGGCAGTCGAACTCCTTGGAGCTAATGACCCCTGCAAATTTAGGAATCGTTTGTTATCGAGTTAATCCAATCGGATACGAATTAAATATGGAAGAACTAGAAAAACTCAACAGAGATATATCTGATGACATAACCGAGAGTGGTTATGCCATGATTTCTTCAACAAGATTAAGGGGTGAATTTGCCCTTAGGTTGTGTGTCATGAATCACACGGCGAGGAGGGAAGATGTCTTAGGCGTACTAGAAGCCACAGAAAAAACTGCTCAAAAGCTACTACTGTGAGAGTAGTGTCTTTAATCTGCTGTATTACCGCGTCCATTTTATTTATAAACAGCAATCTCAACCTACTTAATGCATTTTTTCTCTCAATTCTGTTGGTCGGCCTTCCAGGCATGGCTATTACCCAGATGAGGATGCCTAACGTTTCAGTGATTTCTCGGAAAGAAGCATATTTAACATCGGGTATGGCTATAATACTGATGGGATCCTTGGCTCTTGGTTTAGGCCTGGGAGCGGGTGGGCCGACAGGCATGAGCCACTACATTCGGCTAGAAAACTGGCCCCGAGAAATATTAATAGGGTTGGTGCTTACTATTCTCGGTATCGGTTTGTTGATGGCATTTTCTTTTTTACGCAGGATTAGCGGCTCGAAGGAAACGGAAATTGTAGCACAACTGATGCCTGTGACCAGTGAGGAAAAATTATTGTTTTCAGGTTTATCTGTGTGTGCGGGGTTGGGCGAAGAGGTTGCATATAGAGGCTATGCTATATCTGCAGTCGTTATGGCGGGCGGGTCAGCACCATTTGCGGCCATAGTCACTTCCGTGGCGTTTGGCTTGGTACATTCATATCAGGGGTTCATAGGTATTTTTAGGACAGGGATATTCGGATTGATCATGGGATCCGCCCTGCTATATACGGAGAGTCTTTGGTCTCTAGTGTTAGCACATACTCTGATAGATTTGTTGGCAGGCCTTGTTCTTACTAAAAAGCTTCTGGACTAAATTTGGAGGTGAGATGGAAATCGATTTAGCAATTTTAGCTGATGCCGCGACCATTGATGCTACTGGAAAACTTAATATTCTTGGGGTTTTCGATCGAATTCAGGTGAGTAAATTTCCAGCGCAATTTGCTCGGATTGCACTGGTCCTGAGACTAGCAACTGGAACTTCTGAGATTGGTACCCACCAAATGGATATCAAGTTAGTCGACCCTGGGGGTCGCGAGATTTTGTCTCTAAATGGGGAAATACAGTTGGGCAGTGGTGGTAGCGCTGAGGGTGGCTTGAGGGTCCCGCACATTCTCAATATTGATGGCTTGGTCTTTCCTGCTCCCGGTATTTATGGCTTTGATGTCAAGATAGATCAGAAACACCACGTTACTATATCATTGTTTGTCAATGGATCGGACAATAATTGAGGAGTCTTTCAGTAGTTAGCCCAGCGGGCCACTCGTTGACAAGATTGTAGGATAATTGTTTGTCACTTACTGTGACTCATAACTCTTATTGATTTCTATCAGGAGGGATTTGGAATGAAGGCCCAGACAAGGGAACGCATCTTATCAAAGAACATTGAGGAGGAGATGCGAGAATCTTTCCTTGATTACTCAATGAGTGTGATTGTGCAGAGAGCCTTGCCCGATGTACGTGATGGGTTGAAGCCCGTTCATCGACGCATACTTTTTGCGATGCATGAGGCTGGCCTGAGACCAGACAAGGCATATAAGAAATGTGCTACCGTAGTGGGAGATGTTTTGGGGAAATACCATCCACATGGTGATTCTGCGGTATACGATGCTCTTGTAAGGATGGTGCAAGAATTTTCTTTGAGATATCCGTTAATTGACGGTCAGGGGAATTTTGGATCAATAGATGGTGATTCTGCAGCTGCATACCGATATACCGAAGCGAGACTTTCTGCTATTTCAGAGCAAATTCTAGCTGATATTGGAAAAGAGACCGTCAACGTGGCAGAAAATTTTGATGGACAAAGACAAGAACCAGTTGTCTTGCCTTCGAGGGTCCCGAATCTCCTTATTAATGGATCTTCAGGAATTGCTGTTGGCTTAAGTACCAATGTTCCACCTCATAATTTGGGTGAAGTTGCTTCTGCACTTAAAGCACTAATTGAGGAGCCAGAGCCTTCGTTGGACCTCATTATGAGCTACCTACCAGGCCCTGATTTCCCCACTGGTGGACAGATTGTCGGTACGACAGGGATAAGAGACATGTACGAAACGGGGAAAGGCCGCATTGTAATGAGAGCTAAGATAATTAAAGAAACAGCGAGGGGTGGCAAGGAGCTGTTAGTCGTTACTGAATTGCCTTATGCAGTCACGAAAACCCGTATTATTCAGCAAATAGCGACGTTGTCAAGGAAAGGTGGAGTGGCATCCGTTTCAGATATTCGGGACGAATCAGACAGAGATGGAATCAGGCTAGTTCTGGAGATGAAAAAGGGAGCTATTAGTAGTGAAACTATTCAAGAGCTATATAAGAGAACGAGTCTTCAGAGCACCTTTGGTGCAATACTCATAGCGCTAGATGCTGGCCAACCTAAACAATTTAATCTTATAGAGTTGTTGGAGCGCTTTAAAGACCACCGGATCGATGTGATTCAGAGACGCTCTCTGTATGACCTAGAGAGAGCAGAAGCTGAAAAACATGTTATCGAGGGCCTCATGGCGGCATTGAATGTCATAGAAGAGGTGATATCGATCATCAGGGAATCGGCAGACCGAAGAGGAGCTTTCAATGGATTGCAAGATCTTTTGGGCCTCTCTGAGATACAAGCAGATGCTATCCTGAATATGCGACTTGCTAAGCTGACTGCTCTGGAGCAAAAAGGACTAAATGAGAGACTTGCAGAGCTGGAGGTAGCTATTAGAGAGTTAAGGGGGATTGTTCGCAGTGAAGCAAGAAAATTAGAGATTATACATGAGGAGATGGATGCCATCGTCGAACAATTTGGAGATGAACGGCGTACTCTAATTATAGAAGGCGGTGACTCTGAACCTTATCTTATTGAAGAAAAAATCGCCGATGAAGAAATCGTGGTGACCCACACACATTACGGCTTTGTAAAACGAATTCCCATGCGCCTTTACAAAAGGAGAATAGCCTCGGGGAGACCATTGACCAATATGGACGATTTTGAAGGCGATTATATTGAAAATGTGATTTTTACTAAAACCCAAGATTATTTGCTGGCCTTTACAGAAAAAGGACGAGTCCATTTTCTTCTAGCGTCTGAAATAACGGAAGGTAAAATAAATTCTCGTGGCAAATCAGTGTATGCTCTCACGGGATCCGACAGGGAAGACGCGATTGTCAGACTTATACCTACGGGGAGCCTGGCAACTAATGCTTTCATTGTCTCGGTCACTAAGAAAGGGATGGTGAAAAGGACGGCCATCTCAGAATACAGTCATCCCCGCAATGGTGGCATCATCGCAGGAAAAGTGAAGAGTGGAGACCATATACTAGATGTGAGTATTACGGATGGAGACTGTGACCTTCTCATTTTGACCCGAGATGGTAGGTCCATTTTATTCTCAGAGTCTGAAATTCCTATCGTTGGACGGCCAGCACTAGGGGTGAAGGGGGTTGGGCTACAGCAGGGAGATTCTGTCGTCAGTATGCTGACGATCAGAAGAGATGGCCTGGTACTTTGTGTCGCCCAGAATGGGTCTGGCAAGAAAATTGAAACCAAGGATTTTCCTATAAGGAAAAGAGGTGGATTAGGTACTTCTTTGATGTCCACGGAGGAAGGGGATTTTTTGGTCTCGGCGTTGGAAGTTGTTGATGGAGATCAGCTGACTATCATTACTGAATTGGGAGATGCCCATCCGATAAGGATAGACGATATTCCACTCCAAAAACTTCGGAAAAAGTTACGGCCTTTGGTTGGCCTTCAAAAAAATGATGTGGTAATAGAAGTGGCTTCGGAACATGCTTCCAAGGAAATAGTTGAAGAAGAAACAACTGCTTCGGAACATGCTTCCAAGGAAATAGTTGAAGAAGAAACAACTGCTTCGGAACAGATGAGTTTATTAGATTGACTGTAGTGAAAATCTAGAGATTTGCTACCTTCGAGCCCCAAGGGTCACTGTGACTGTTACTTCTTGATTGTCGCGTAGCACTACGATCTCCACGGTGTCTCCAGGGTTGTGATCTCGGAGAGCGTATGTGTATGCATAGATATCTGCTATTGGCAGTTGGGCGAACAGTATGACGACGTCATCCTTTTTAAGGCCTGCGATGTCAGCTGGGCTCCCTTCACGGACCCCAGTGAGCCTCAATCCGAAATCTTTAGGAACCATGTCTGGGATAGTTCCTAAATATGGCCCATATCCTCCATTTGTAGCCGTAGAAGGTTGGCTATGACGATCTATTTTAATGGGAGTAAGAGGTATGGGTAGTGAATGCCCGTCCTTGCCAGCTAGCGCAAGAGTTACCTCTGTGACTAGCGAAACAACCTGATCCAAGCCTTGAGAGTCAATTTTTTCCCAGTCGTCAGAGGGACGATGGTAATCTTCATGAGTGTTAGAGAAGAAGTGCAACACTGGAATGCCTTCTCCGTAAAAAGATGAATGATCCGACGGACCAAATCCATCTGGAGAAGTTATAATAGAGAGAGGTGACAGCAATTTCTTGTTTGAGGTCACGATTAAGTCTGGCCACTCAGCTGCGGTTCCCACACCCATGATAGTCAAAGGATCTCCATCTAATCTGCCGATCATGTCCAGGTTGAGCATGGCAATGGTTTGATCATTTATGTGGGGCGCATTTCGGACGTAGTGAGATGACCCCCACAAGCCTCTTTCTTCTCCGGTGAAGGCAACTAGGACTACCGTGCATGAGGGACGATGGGAATCAATGGTGAGTTTCTGTGCAACCTCAAGAAGCCCAGAGGAGCCACTTGCATTGTCGTCCGCACCGTTATGTACATCTCCTGAAGCATCTGGGGCGAGTGATCCTTCACCTCCTAAACCCAAGTGGTCGTAATGTGCTCCGATGACCACGGTTCGGTTGTTGCAGAATGTGGGATTTTCCCCAGGAATTAATCCGACAACATTTCGGGCAGTAACTATTTTGGGTCGCACTGAAATTTCCATAACAGCAGTAGCTTTTCTTAGAGCTAAGCTTCTCAAGTGACTTGCAGCTTCCTCGTAAATGGCTAATACGGGAATATTTAGCGAAGTTCGAATTTCCTGGTCTAATCGTGGTAAATTCTTGTTTGAGTTTATAATAAATACTATTCCAGCGGCCTTTTGGTTGGCAGCTACACGAGCTTGCTGGTAGTAATCGAGTATCAATGGGAACGGGCTGGATTGTTGTAATGCCGTTTCGTCTACTACCACTATTTTGCCGATAATATCTTGTTTGGCCCGAGGAACGCTGCTATCAACTTGGATCAAGTTTTTTTGTTCATAGTGCAGAGGAGCAGTTATAGCTATGGAGGCAGAATATCCCAGTGGAATCCATTCAGATCCTAAGGTGAACTCATCATTCCCAGAGACTTTAAAGGAATTTGTAACACCCAGGGATGATCCTGCACGGATATCGAATACCTGGAAATATCCATCCTCCGGGGTTCCACCTTCTAATCCTAAGGCTTTAAATTGATCAGAGAGATATTGCGCGGCACAGTAAGCTCCAGGCGAACCTATTTGCCTACCCTGTAATTCATCTGAAGAAAGGTATTGGATGTGACCAAGAGAGGTTCCAGGGGTGGAAATTGTAAGATTTGGGTCTGGACAAGCTGTACTTTGTCCAGACAGAGGAATAGATAAGCCTATTGTCATTGTCTTAACTAAGATCAACAGGTGGTAGAAAGGAGGTTTTTTATGCATGGATTAAGTAAGCACTAAGTGGAAAAGGAGTAATATCAAAAATTACCTTTAAGGGTTTGCTGGCAGTCTGTCTATTTTTAAATTCTTCTCAGCCAATTATAAACTGAATTTTAAAAAATATCATAAGAATGGCATTTGGGAAATATTTGTTGGGGGGTCTCATAGAAAGCATTCCAGGAATGGTCAGGTCGACATTTGTATCACCAGGTGGGGGGAATAGATTCTACGTGCCTTTAGAAGAAAGGTCTATCGTAATGGTCTCAAGGGCTGCTAGAGATGGCTTCCTCCAACAGCGATTTTATTTCTGATAATTTGAGTGAGGAGGTGGCTAGTACGGCCTGTTCTCGAGTCTTTTCTTTATAAAGTATTGGTGTTTGGAGGTGACCAATTATGCCAAGTCCACTACTCGCCCACTGGGGAAATACAAGGTAAGCGACATATGGAAATATTAGATCTTTCACGGTTTCAATTTCTATTGACACGGTGTAAGGTAGGCCGTCTGAACCTTCAAAAGCAGGGGGTCTTTCGTGCACTTCGGTATAACCACCGAGTGTGGTGTCTGGCGATTGTTCTACATTTTTTGGTTTTTGCATGGTTGGCCTTGTTTTCGATAATTGATCAATTCTGATTCTACACCATAGGGTAAAACTATCCAAGGATGCAGGTCTCTGTTTGTGATATGTCTTTATAGAAAGTAATATGACCTCAATGTTCAATTGGTAATTTCTCAAGGAAAAAAATGCGAGCTGCTGTATTTTCAAGGAATGGTGGTCCAGAGGTAATGGAAATCCGCGAGATGGACAATCCGGTTCCAGGGGCAGCAGAGGTCAGAATAGAGGTCCACGCGACTGCCATCAACCATTTAGATCTGTGGGCACGTCGTGGCCTCCCTTTTGAAATTCCTATGCCACATATTGGCGGATCGGATATAGCGGGAGTGGTTAGCCTTACGGGTTCAGATGTGGACAAATCTATTCTGGGATCGAGGGTGGTAGTTAATCCTTCGTTGAACTATGAATGGTATGAATCCCGGGATTCCGGATTGCTTTCAGACAAAAGGCCTTTTCAGATCTTAGGTGAACATACGCAGGGCGGCATGGCTGAATACTGTACCGTACCAGCTCGAAACTTAATGAAAATCCCAGACAATATTTCATTTGAATTGGCTGCTGCTGCCCCAGTGGCTTATGTGACGGCTTGGCATGCCCTTATAGGCAGGGGGCGATTATGTCCTGGGGAAAGTGTGCTGATAACTGGAGCTTCGGGTGGAGTTTCGAGCGCAGCGATACAGATAGCAAAATTGATGGGGGCGATCGTCTATGCCGTCACCAAAGGTTCTGAAAAAATCACTCGGGTGAAAGCTTTGGGGGCAGACTATGTATATGATCGGAATCTTGAAGATTTTTCTAAGAAATTATGGAAAGACACGGAGAAACGTGGAGTAGATGTGGTGTTGGATTCTGTGGGAGAACCTATGTGGCAGGATTGTTTGCGATCCATGAGGCAAAGTGGGCGACTACTGGTCTTTGGTGGTACGGGAGGCCCAGTAGTAACTAGTGATGTACGATCTATTTTCTGGAAGCAGTTGTCGATTATAGGCTGCACCATGGGAAATCCTAAGGAATTCCAAAGGGTTATGCGACTCGTCTTTGAGGGAAAGCTGGTGCCATCCATACACGCTGTCATGCCTCTCAACCAGATCCGTGAAGCGCATGATTTACTTGAGAGAGGAGAGGTCTTCGGGAAACTGGTGCTAGTACCATGAGGGAATTACAAAAACAGGTTGATGAATGGATTTCTCGATTTGAAGAGGGTTACTGGCCTCCCTTGGATAACCTTGCTCGGTTGATGGAAGAAGTGGGGGAGCTCTCGCGTATTATGAACCACAGTTTTGGTAGTAAGTCGAAGAAAATAGAGGAGGAAGAGCAGGAGGTTTCCGAAGAACTAGCCGACGTTTTATTCGTAATCATTTGTATTGCGAACAGCCAGGATATCGATCTAGGAGAGGCTTTCCAGTCTGTCATGAAGAAATACCGAGATCGTGATAGTGATAGGTGGACACTTAAGGCGGATTCCCAGGAAGCTGGTTCTTAACCCTTAGTTAAGGTCAACATAGTTGCCCTAGGTTGGCCAGCAGTTGATGAGATGATCGAGGTCGTCGGTGGTATTGTAGAAATGCGGGCTTACTCTGACATGTCCTGGCCGATTGTCAAGGATGACATCTTTCTCAGACAATTTTGCTACAATCCTCTCAGGGTGATCTGACTTGATCATCACTATAGCTGAGCGACTTGCGGGGTCTTCTGCAATTGTTAGGTCTAGGCCCAGCTGTAAGAGGTTGTCGATAAGGTATTCTCTCAGATAGATGTTTCTATTGTGTATCTTTTCTATACCGACCTCGTCGATACATTTTTGGCCACCCAATGCGGTATATATAGTAGGGAGTGCAGGGGTACCCATTTCGAATCGCCGAGAGTCCTGATGCGGCTCGAATTGATCTAGCTGAAAATCGAATTGATCTCTGGAGGCAAACCAGCTAGTGATTCTTGGTTGCATTGTTTCTATGAGTTCATTCCGAACATAAAGATAAGAAAGACCTGGCCCTCCGCACAGCCATTTAAGGGACCCAGCGGTATAAAAGTCTACCAAACTATTTTTCAGGTCGACAGGTATTTGTCCGGGTGCTTGATATCCATCAATAAGTAAGAAAGCGCCAGATTTATGTGCTATATCAGCCAGAACCTCTATATCCTGAATATAGCCAGTCGTGTAAAAAACGTGGCTGGTAGCAATGAAGGCGGTTTTTTCATCCACTGCATCGGCGAACTGTTGAGGATCGATGTGGATTCCATCAATACTGGGGAGAACAACCAATTCGATATCTGGCTTGACTGCCCATTGAAATGCCAGGGTCGGAAAGTCCAACTCGGTACAGATAACTTTATTTCGTTTTCTGTAGCTAACAGATTCAGCTATTACCGACAGTGCAGTGGATGTGGAGGGCAAAAAAGCCAATTCCCCTGGTTGGATGTTTAAGAATGTAGAGACACGACCGCGGAGTTCCTCTATGACGTTTCCCCAGGTATTATACCAAGCGGAAGCACCCCAGTCGTTCCATATTTTCTGAAATTCCTCTAAATGACTCATGGAACGCAGTGAGAGAGCTCCAAGGGAACAGGAGTTTAAATAGGTTTTATTTTTGAGGATGGGGAATTCCGAACGGATTTTGTCAAGCTCCATGGGTAGGTTCTCAAATTAGTAAGTGTGCTAGCCCTCGAAAGAGTTTGTAGGTTTGTTTATCCTGGTATTTGGAAGTGAAGATGTAACCTTAAGGTTTGTCGGTATGCAACGATAGGTGCTATGAGCGAAAAAGTAGACTTTAGACAGAGCCTAGAGAAAAAGATTCAAACACTGGGATTTGATTTTCATGGTATCGCGAGTGTAGAGCCAAGTTCTCATATGGATTTTTATCTGGACTGGTTGGACGATGGCTCGCACGGTGAAATGCAATATTTGGCCAGAAAGGATTCCGTGAGTAGGCGTTCTGATCTCACCGAAACCCTGCCTTCCGCCCAGACAGCACTAGTGGTCGCACAAAACTATTTCCAGGACGATTCTATAGATCACCTTGACGATCAATCTCGGGCGATCTTTGCCAGGTATGCCAGGGGTGAGGATTACCATGATGTCATGGGTGAGAAACTAAAAGTCCTTCATAGGTGGTTGAATGACCAGGTGGGCAAGGAAGTCGACGCACGGTCGTACGTTGATACGGGACCTATACTGGAGAGAGAATTAGCACAGAGAGCTGGCATTGGATGGTTTGGTAAAAACACTATGCTCATTAATCCTAGGAAGGGATCGTTTTTCTTCTTAGGAGTGCTATTAATGGATTTGGATATCTCGCCTGATCAATCTTTTTCAAAGGATCATTGCGGGTCGTGTAGGGATTGTTTGGACAGCTGTCCAACCGGTGCACTTTTGGGGCGAGACTCCAATGGGGCTCCAGTTATGGATGCACGAAAGTGTATCTCGTATCTGACCATCGAGCATAAGGGAAGTATCCCTTTTGAATTGCGACCTAAGATAGGGAATAGGGTATACGGATGTGACATTTGTCAGGATGTTTGCCCCTGGAACAAAAGATTTGCTACATCGACATCGGAGCCTGCATTTAAAACAGGTGAGGAACTGGATGGGCCTGATTTACTGGATTTAGGAGAAGAACTGGTTAAGATGGACGAGGTAGGCTTTCAGGCTAGGTATAGAAAATCACCCATCAATCGTGCAAAACGCAAAGGGTTACTGAGAAATGTTTGTGTAGCTATGGGAAACTGGGGTTCCTCCGAGTGCATTCCCGTATTACGGCGAGCACTAGATGATCCAGAATCCTTAGTACGTGAGCATGCCGCCTGGGCTCTAGAGCAAATAAATATCAAGGCTAGTGATTAATATGTTGACCAGAAACATAGAATGATCCAAATGAGGAGTGTTAATAAATAGTGTTGGTTTCATGTTATGAATGTTCTAAAGAGATCTCAGACAAGGCATCTGTTTGCCCGGGTTGTGGAGCGCCCAGAGGAAGGGGTTGGTTCAAAGATTACTACGAAGAACGTCCTCTATTAAGAGAAGGTGGACACCATAGAGGACAAAGAGACGGAAAGTACAAAGAGTATTTTGTGAATGGTGAGGTCGCAGTCTTGGGAGAGTACTCTTCTGGCAAGAGAATAGGTATCTGGACATCCTTTCATCAGAATGGGTCAGTTTGGAAGATTACACAGTTTGAAGAAGGTGAGAACAGTGAAAATATGGTTGGTGAGTACAGGGAGAACTATGATAACGGCCAGTTGCAACAGAGAGGATTTTACGATGCAGGTCGGAGAAATGGTTTATGGATAGAGTATTATGCTAATGGTCAGATCCATGAAAAAGTGAGCTGGAAGGGCGACCACCAGCATGGACCCTACGAGGAATATGATGAAGATGGGGGACTAAGGTCAAAGGGAGTATTTTGTATGGATGAGAAATGTGGTTCCTGGACCGAAGAGGATGATCAAGTCGATTACAAACCTTGTCCCAAAGACGGGAAATAAATGGTGGAAAAGGTCACTCATAGAGTATCGCTTCATAGGAGAAAGGGAAAATGAATAGACTACATTTGGAATGGGTAAAAGAGTCGCAAGTCATACAAGTTTTTCGTCGAGCAATCCTTTTATGTTTGGGAGTTGGCTTCCTTGGGTTTTATTCTGGAGTTGCAGGTCAGGATGTTGAAATGTCCGTTTATCAAAGAGATGCGAATAGAATTATCGAAGCAGCTATTGGGACCCATCGAGCCTATGAACGCCTAGGAGATCTTGTAGACACTTTTGGCCACAGATTAAGTGGCAGTGTAGCCCTAGAACAGGCGATCGATTGGATTGTGCAGCAAATGGAAAACGACGGACTCGACAATGTTCGTACAGATCACGTGATGATACCTCACTGGGAAAGAGGCCAAGAGTCTGTAACCATGACTTTGCCTAGAGTAATGTCGATGCCGATGCTTGGTCTCGGTGGAAGTATAGGGACGCCTGTCGGCGGTATAAAAGCAGAAGTCATGGTTGTGAATAGTTTTGAAGAGCTAAATCAGCGAAAAGAAGAGGCCGCAGGACGTATAGTTTTATACGACGTTGAGTTCACGACCTATGGAGAAACGGGTTTATACCGGCGCCAAGGAGCTGTAGAAGCTGCAAAAGCTGGTGCCGTAGCGATGTTGTTGAGATCTGTAGGTCCTTTTGGAATCCAGACTCCACACACTGGAAATATGTCTTACCAGGATGGGGTGACTCGAATTCCTGCAGCAGCTATTACGATGGAACATTCCATGATGATAAAAAGGATCATAGACAGGGATCAGAGAGTGGAGATCAATCTTACCATGGGGGCTGAATGGTTCCCAGATGCACCTTCACGCAATGTTATGGGTGAGATAACAGGCAGGGAATTTCCGGAAGAAATCGTAGTCTTTGGAGGGCATATCGATTCCTGGGATGTAGGCCAGGGGGCGATGGATGATGGAGGTGGGGTAGTGGCGGCTTGGGAAGCTATCCGATTGCTTAAGGAATTGGGCTTGAGGCCTCGTCGAACTATCCGTGCAGTGGGGTGGACCAGTGAGGAAAACGGAGGGCCTGGCGGAGATGAATATCGAAGACAGAATGATCCCGATGGTAGCAATCATGTGTTGGCTATGGAGTCAGATGGTGGGGTATTCTCGCCACAAGGGTTTGGATTCACTGGCTCAGAAGAAGCATTTCAAATAGTGAGTGCCATAGGGGCTTTACTAGAACCAGTCGGATCGAATGCCATTACTAGGGGAGGCGGAGGAGCGGATATTGCTCCACTTATGGCCGAGGGTGTTCCAGGTATGGGCCTTCAAGTAGATGGTTCCAAGTACTTTTGGTACCACCATACAAATGGTGACACTTTAGATAAGCTTGATCCTGATGAGCTGGCCAGGGTAGTTGCTACGATGGCGGTTATGGCTTACGTAGTGGCTGAAATGCCGGAACGCTTGCCTCGATAACATAGGTAAAAGAATGCTTGAAACTAAGATTTCTGGTATGGCAGGGGTGATGTTTTTCTCTGCGTGTAACTTGAAGAGCCATCGAACGTAGTTTAGCGAAGTAGTGGATCGGGCAATGGAAGTGATTAACTTTCTTTGCTGAACCTTAAACTCTTGGGAAAAAATTGAATGTTTTCGGTTCTTAGAATAGGAGGACTAATTTCAAATGTCTTTAAAAACATTTTCATCTGATGAGTGGGCGATCATTCTGGGTGGGTCTAGCGGTTTTGGGCTGGCTTCGGCACAGAAATTGGCTTGTCACGGTTTAAATATTTGTGTAGTGCACAGGGATAGAAGAGGTGCGATGAGCCGTATAGAACCTGAGTTCGAAAAAATTCGTAGCCAGGGAGTTTCTCTATTGAGCGTCAACAAAGATGCGCTCAAACCTGACATAAGAGATGAGATTTTAGATCAACTGGAGGAAGCGGGGAACGTTGTTGGCAAAGTCAGGGTTGTTCTTCACTCCATTGCCTTTGGGAATTTAAAGCTAATTGCCCCAGAAGGATTACAAAATCAGGATTCTCGTAAGCGATTAGCCGATGAGCTTGGTGTTGAGGATTCAGAATTAGCTACAGTGGTGGACAGGCTATTTTCCGAAGGATATGATGGCCTACAAGGGCTTACCACTCCTCCGGAGTACTCTTCTGACAGCTTCCTTGACGAGGAAGATATGGCTCGAACCATTGAATCAATGGGCACCAATCTTTTAGCCTGGACTCAAGCTGTAGCTGATAGGAAGTTATTCTCTGATGACGCTCGAGTACTTGGCTTGACCAGTGAGGGGAATAGAGTCGCCTGGAAAGGCTATGCTGCTGTTGGGGCTGCTAAGGTGGCCTTGGAATCAGTCTCCCGTTCGATTGCAGTTGAGATGGCCTCTCTAGGTATTAGATCAAATATTATCCAAGCCGGTGTAACGGACACTCCTGCGCTCCGTATGATCCCAGGGAATGCTCACCTAAAAGCCCAAGCTCGTATTCGAAATCCTTTTAAGAGACTTACGACACCGAAGGATGTAGCGAATGTAGTCTACTTGCTGTCACTGCCAGAGTCTTCCTGGATCAATGGAGAGATAATACGCGTGGATGGGGGTGAAGGTATCTCGGGAGCTTCTAGGTGAGCGTTTTCTTGCATGGACTCGGTCACTTTCATCCTGAAAATATCATCACTAACAAATTTCTAGAAGATCTGGATATTGGCACTGACGAGCAGTGGATTTTGGAGCGAGTCGGTATTCACAGCAGGAGAACTGTACTGTCTCTTGACTATATCAAAGAAACTCAAAACCTAGATCCCAGAGGAACTGCTGAGGCTTGCCTGTACACGCATGCGGCTACAGGTAAGCTGGCAGCGGAGATGGCTCTTGATCGTTCTGGCTTACCTAAGGAATCTATCGGGATGGTTATAGCAGGTTCCAGTAGGCCTGGGTTCTCGTCTCCCGCTGACGCATGTACAATAGCCCAAGCTTTAGACATGGAAGTCCCAGCTATTGATGTGAACTCGGCCTGTACAAGTATGTGGGCCGCTTTATATATGATTTCAATGATGCAACCAGAAAAATTACCAGAGTATATCTTGTTAGTAACCCCAGAAAGCTTGACTACCACTGTTGATTATACAGATAGATCAGCATCTGTATTGTGGGGGGACTGCACGACCGCTGCTGTGATTTCAACGAGAGCTCCTTCAAATATGAGCATTCTAAATAATACCTTTGAATCTAGTCCCGCGGGATATGACAAAGTGGTGGTTCCATTGTTTGGTCATTTTCAGCAAGAAGGTCGAACGGTTCAAATGTTTGCTATTAAAAAGACGGTGCGTTGTCTTCGTTCTATCCAAACAGTGTTTCCTTCGTCTGGATACCGGTTACATTTTATAGGGCATCAAGCCAACTTAAGGATGCTGGAAACAGTTTGTAATAGCTGTGGGATTGAAAAAGAAAGACACCATACCAATGTGGAACATTATGGAAATACGGGAGCAGCAGGGGCACCTTCGGTGGTGTCGATGAACTGGAATTCGTGGTCGGATCACGATCAAATTGCAGTTGTTGGTGTCGGCTCTGGTCTTTCTTGGTCGAGTTACATTCTGCAATTTGGAGCAAGTCAGTGAATTACGAAGATTTTAAGAATCGTGCTAATTTCTCGAAAGAAGAGGTGTTGGCGCTAGCCTATGGCAACCTCTTTAGTGACGCCCCTGAAGGATACAACACTAGGTTGCCATTGCCTCCGATGCTTATGATTGATCGAATAGAGCACATTTCTCGCAAGGGTAATAAGGGCAGAATGGTTGCCGAGCGTGACGTCAATGTCGACGATTGGTTTTTTCAGTGTCATTTTTTGGGAGATCCCGTTCAACCAGGATGTTTGGGCGTGGATGGTGTGTGGCAATTGCTAGGCCTTTATTGTGCCTGGAGGGGATCTTTGGGAAGTGGACGGGCTTTAGGCTGTTCTGAAGTTGAGTTCTTTGGACAGATCAGGCCTTATGATGGGGTTATGAGATACGACGTCAGGGTTGTTCGCTATCAAGATTTGGTCAACTCAGGTTCATCTGTAGTTATCGGCGATGCTACAGTATTGATTGATGATGAACCAATTTATGAAATTAAAAGAGCTAAGGTCGGGGTGTTCCGTGATATAGATTATCCAGACTATCCTAGGCCAACATCGAGATCAAAAGGTGGGAGAATGGATAGTGAGTAACGAAAATACTCAAAGTGTCAGGTTGAATCGTCATGAAGTCTTGGCGTTACTACCTCAACAAGAGCCTTTTCGTTTCGTAGATGAAATTACCGAAGTGGATGAGTCCCATATTGCCGCCCATTATCGTTTTAAACCCGAGGCGGATTTTTATAATGGCCACTTTCCAGGGAACCCTATCACACCCGGAGTGATTCTTCTCGAATCACTGGCACAGGTAGGTGTGGTTAGCTTGGGAATATATCTTTTCGCATTGGAAGAAGGTTTGGCAGGCGTGGAAAGCAAGCTAGCTTTATTTGTTGATGCTGATGTAGAGTTCAGTGGCCTCGTTTCACCTGGAGACAAGGTGTTTATATCGGCGGAAAAGGTTTTTTTTCGTCGCAACAAACTACGAACAAAGGCAATGATGGCGACCGAAGACGGCAAAATTATTTGTAGTGGTACTATTTCTGGCTTCAGGGTAGATAGATGAATTCTAGAGTAGTTGTCACGGGAATGGGTGTTGTAGCTCCGAATGGAGTTGGGCTTAACCAGTACAGTCAAGCACTGAGGGCTGGAAAGTCGGGAATACGGCATATTTCAGTGATGGAAGAATATAAGTTCGGTTGCACTGTTGGAGGGATTCCTCAGGGTGTCGATGCAATTGCAGAAGACTATTTTACTGCCGAAGATTTGATGGCTATGAATACGAGTCATCGGTATGGATGTATTGCTGCGGTGGA
Source organism: Longimicrobiales bacterium (assembly GCA_028822645.1). Classification (GTDB taxonomy): domain Bacteria; phylum Gemmatimonadota; class Gemmatimonadetes; order Longimicrobiales; family Gaopeijiaceae. The sequence continues at coordinate 79,578 of JAPKDG010000001.1, forward strand.
TGCGTGGACGGACGCTGGTTTTGAGCGTCCGTCTCGAGACGACGATGAGGTATTTTGGGATGCTGGAGCAGTGATTGGTAGTGGGATTGGAGGCTTGGATACAGCGGGAGAGCGGTTAATACCCTTTGTTGATGCTGGTCGTGTTCGGAGGCTTGGGAGCACAATGGTGGAGCAGATAATGGGAAGTGGTGTTTCCGCTCGAGTAGCTGGGTTATTGGCTCTTGGAAACCAGGTTACGGCTAATTCTAGTGCTTGCAGTACTGGGACCGAGGCAATTATAGAGGGATACCGCCAGATACAGAGTGGCAGAGCGAGAAGGATGTTATGTGGAGGAACTGAAGGATCCAGTCATTACCAGTGGGCTGGCTTCGATGCTATGAGAGTATTGTCTCGGAAGTACAACGATGAACCCGAAAGAGCATCTAGGCCTTTGAGTGCTTCAGCTGCGGGATTTGTACCTAGCAGCGGGTCAGGTATTCTGCTTCTCGAAAACCTGGAAGATGCAGAATCAAGAGGGGCCCGTATTTACGGTGAAATCTTAGGAGGTAATGTTAACTGTGGAGGACATCGGCGGGGTGGTAGTATGACTGCGCCTAACCCAGATGGAGTTCAAATGTGCATCAAGCGTGCAGTGGAAGAATCTGGGATTGAGAAGGGAGAAATCGATGCGATTAATGGACACCTGACCGCGACGGGTGCGGACAGTAGTGAAGTATTTTCTTGGGCTAAGGCCTTGGAAGTTAGCCCGGAAGAATTTCCGTTAATAACTTCCACCAAATCAATGATCGGACACGCTCTTGGTGCTGCGGGCTCCTTGGAAGTAGTGGCTTGTATGTTGATGTTGGATGGCGGGTTTGTACATCCATCGATTAACTGTGAAGATGTGCATCCTAATATAGAAGAGTTTGCGGGGTCTATCCCGCAAACTGTTGAGGAGGTTCCTCAACTGAAAACTATCATTAAAGCAGGTTTTGGCTTTGGCGATGTTAATGTTTGTGCGGTTTTTCGGAAGTGGTTGAATCACTAAATTGGATTTCAGTCTTGAGTAGTCACTTTGAAAAAGGAATAGGGTACTTATGAGTAGAGAGGATGTTTTTCAAAAAGTCATGGAGATTATCAAGCCATTCGTAAAAAATGAGGATGTTTTTCAACAGGCGAATGAGAGCACGAATATTCTTCAGGATCTTAAAGTCAATTCGGCACGTTTGGTCGATATCATTCTGAATTTTGAGGATGAATTTGACGTAGAAGTTGAAGATGAAGATGCTGACTCTGTGAATACTGTAGGTGATGCGGTTTCGCTCATTATGGAGAAACTGGCTGCTTGACAGGGCTTTCCTTCGGTTTTCGATGTGGGTTAGTAGTTCAAAGAGAAGTGGGTCGAATCTTAGGGATAATTTGGATAATTCCGATGGCATGGTTGATGGAATTTTTCATGAAGTATCGAATCAAGAACGTAAAGGACCTCAGACGACGTTATAGAAAGCTGCTTTCTGAAACTCGAGCTCCTATACTGATTTGTTCGAACCATCTAACTATGGCAGATTCTGCTGTCATAGCGTGGGCTCTTGGGGGCAGTTGGTGGTACTTGTTCAGATACTCCCGCCTGCCCTGGAACATTCCTGAGTATAATAATTTTTCTTTCCTCAAGTTTGTCGGACTGGGAGCCTGGATAACCAAATGTATACCAGTGGTTCGGGGTGGCAGCAGGGAAGGTGTTTCCAGGGTTATCAAAAAGATTGACTATCTTTTACGGAAAGGTGACACTGCTCTAATTTTTGCCGAAGCTGGTCGCAGTAGAACTGGAAAAGTTCAGATTGATAATCACGCTCAGGCAGTGGGTAGAATTCTGACTACCGTTCCGGAGTGCCAGGCTCTGTGTGTGTATATGAGGGGAGATCAACAGGACACTTGGTCCACTGTACCGAAACGTGGGGACTCCATCTATTTGGACTTTGAAATCTTTAAGCCTCAATCAACGTTTTCTGGAATGAGGCAATCACGTGATGTTGCACAGCAGGTAGTAGCTCACATAGCCGACATGGAAAGTAGGTATTTTGCTGGTCGGAAATGACCTTGTGGATCTGCTTGATCCTCAAGCTGACCCACAATCCATACACCAGGGTTTTGATGAGCGAGTTATGACGGATGAGGAAAATCGTCTGATAGTGTCTGCATTGGATCCGCACAGGCTAAGGTGGATGTTGTGGGCAGCAAAGGAAAGCGCCTTTAAGGTTGTTAAGAAAGTTGATCCATCTGCTGTGTTTCATCCTAAGGCTTTCGAAGTGGAGCTGACTACATTTGATGGAGCGCATGTTTGTCACAGTAAGACTGATTTTGAAACTGTGTTGTACCATTCTCCAAAGTGGGTACATGCGGTGACAACCCTTGAAGCAAAGTCAGTGAAATCAGACAGCAGGCTGCACTCAAGAGTGTTATCTCTCGAATCACAAAATAGATCGTTCGATTCGAGTATGGAGGTGAGAACCTTTACGCGGAAAGCACTCGGTTCTTGGTTGGGAATCTCTTGGGCGGAGGTGGAGATTGTGACTGAAAATCGGATCCCCAGAGCGTTGAAGAGAGGTCAGGCCCTGGGAATAGACCTTTCTTTATCTCACGATGGAAATTTCGTTGCTTGTGCATGGATTGAAGCGGCTTAGTAAATTCAGGAACTATTCCCACTCAATGGTAGCTGGTGGTTTAGATGTGATATCTAAAGCCAAGCTTGAAACACCTTGGAGATCCAAGATGCGGCCTTTCAGCTCTGAGAGTAGATGTGTAGGAAGTTCTACTGGTGCTGCCGTCATTCCACGTTCAGATATTATGGGACGAATTATGACCATCTCTCCTAGTTGTCCGTCGAGCTCTATCGGTAGTAATACCGTTGGGCACTGCCAGATCTCATGATATAGATTGTGGGATTTAAGGCTGTCCATAACAATGAAATCGGCTTCCCGGAGAATATCCAAGCGTTCACGAGTTGCGGTGGTTGCTAGAGGCTTAGCCACTTTGGGGATCCCAGAACTTAGGTTCCAGATACAGCGATTTATATTTTCGACCTCTGATGTTAAGGCAGAGACTAAGTTAATGAGACTGTTCCAAGGTAATTTGCCAGAGATAAGTACAGGATACTCGTAGGCCCTTAAGTCAGCCTTAACCCCAACGGATCGAATGGGCAGCACCAAACCAGCAACTTGGGTTTGTTCGGAAATCTCTGAAACCGCTGGTTGTATAGCTGCTAAATCATCATCAAGAGCGTCGCCGCTACTGCACAAAAGTCGAACTCCTAGTCCAGGCCCTGGAAAGGGATGTCGATCAAGTGCTTCTTGGGGTATTCCAAGAAGTTCCCCCAACTCTCTGACTTCGGTTTTGTAAAGCTCGGCGAGTGGCTCGATGATTTTACCTTGGCGTATCATATCCTCAATAGCGGGCACACGGTTGTGGTGAGTCTTTATAGTGTCTGCTCTCTTTGTTCCACCACTCTCGATAGTATCGGGATATATGGTTCCTTGCCCAAGTAAATGCTCTGTAATACCGATCTTTTTGGCCTGATCTTCAAAGACCTCAATGAAAGTGTCACCAATAATGCGACGCTTGGTTTCGGGGTCAACCACATCGCTTAAAGCATCAAGGAAGGTGTCGGTTGCATTAACAAAATGGAGGTTGCTTCCCAGGCCTAGTTTTTCAAAAAGTTTCAGTACGTTTTGGCTTTCATTTTTTCGCATGAAACCGTTGTCAACGTGCAGGAGATGGAGTCGATCAGGGCCGAGAACCTGTCCTATCAGAACTGCTGCCACTGTTGAATCTACCCCTCCAGAAGCGAGTAAAAATACGGACTTGTTCCCGACCTGTTTTTTAATCTCCTCCTTTTTCCGCTCTATAAATCCGTCCATCGACCAGGAGGGTGAGCATTGGCAGATTCCGTAAACAAAATTTGAAATCATTTTGTCACCATTGACTGTACTATCAACTTCGGGATGGAATTGGAATCCGTAGCGTTTCAAAGAATCGGATGCTATGGCAGCATACCTGTGTTCAGCTACACCGTCCGGTGTAAGTGTAACACCTATTTCCTTGAAGTCTGGACCAATTTCTGCCACCGAATCGAAGTGGCTCATCCAAACGGTTTCAAAAGAACCTAACCCAGAGAATAAAGGATGGTCATTTGAAAGTTGGAGTTGCGAGGATCCCCATTCTCTTCCACCATGAATGACTTTCCCCCCATAGTGTTTGGCTATTTCTTGGTGTCCAAAACAGAACCCCAAAATAGGCATGTCCAAGTCATAGATCTCTTTGGTATAGTCTGTGTCCTCACCGTGCGAAGCCAAGCTAGGACTTCCAGATATAATAATACCCCTATATCCACCGAAAGCCTCGATGGGGTCTTCAGGTTGACGGATCTCTGCAAAAACGCCTTGGCGTCGGACTTTGGTGGCTATGAGATGAGCGTACTGCCCTCCAAAATCAATTATGGCGATAGTATCGTTTATCTTCATCAGTCGGTGTACATTGGTTTGCAATTGTTGTTTAGCTTAAAAGGACTAACCCTCTGCGGGCAAGGGATAAGGATCCAATCAAAATGGTTATAATGACTTTGTTATTAGGGGTTTGTTCACTCGTGGTCAAGGCTGGCGATGTAAGTTGCCGTTTGAAGATTCCCTGTGCGGAAAGTTTCGGTAACTGATGTTTTCTGCTTTTCATAGAAAAACGCTGGTTGGAATTCTGACATTGGCTTTTCTATTTCAGTCTTTTTTAGTCTACTCTGATGATCGACAGGAACCCTTATCAGAGGATGCACTAGAGGGTCGCGACTTGTGGCATCAGAATAGTTGTCAAGTCTGTCACCAGATCTATGGTCAAGGTGGATTCCTCGGACCAGATCTAACCAATGTTGCAAGTAATATTGAAAGGTCGAGATTGGAGTCATTGTTAACCGTAGGAAGTGGCCAAATGCCAGCTTACTATTTTTCCTCACAAGAAATCTCCTATATGGCTTCTTATTTGGATGCTTTGGACAAGCCCGAATTGGGAAGAGGCCAGCTGCGTATGGGAACAAAGATAGAGGGGGCTGGTCCTTGGGGATCATTCGGCGCAATTGTGGCTACGCAAATGGAAGAAGTAGACCCCAATATTTCCGAGGGTTATCAGATCTTTGGTAGTCGTGCGTGTGGTGTATGTCACACTCCCCTGAGCGAGTCTCTAGTGGGAGCTCCGGATCTTTCAATGGCAGTAGAGCATTTGACCAGAGGAGAGCTTTCAGAGGTTTTGACGACAGGCAGACCGAATCTTGGAATGCCAGCTCCATTTCCTCAACTGGAAGGCGCGGAAATAGGCAGTTTGATTTCATTTTTGGAATGGTTGTCTGATAATAGGTCAGCCCTTGAAGGCCAACTTTTGGGTGGTTCCCGTTATCAGGAATCAATTGAATGGAAAAATATTCCTTGGTGGGAGTTTCGATGAATAGCTACGAAAGCAAACACCTTCCATTTGGGGTTGGTGACGAAACAAGAAAGTTTGCTGTGGTGACTTTTATGAGAGGTGGATTGGTTGCTGTGGTGGTCACCTTGATTGCAGGACTTCTAGCGGCTTTCTATTCAATACCGTCTCTGGCCCCATCTTTTCAATCTATTGGGCTCGACCTGAGGCAACTAAGGCCTATCCATACCACCTTTGCCTCAGCCTGGATGTTCTTGGGAGGCCAGGCAATTGTTCACAGGTATTTGATGGACTGTGCAGGAACTATAACAAAGGGAGATCGGTTAAGGTTGCAAGTGCAAGTATGGTGTTGGCTTTTGGCAGGGTCTGGGATTTTAGGAACTTTATTGGTCGGCTTTGGATCTGGCCGTGAGTATCTGGGTTTTCACCCTGTTTTTTCGGCTTTGATTTTAACTGGGTGGCTCTGCTACGCTTGGAATTTTTTCAGGGTTGTCTCTCCAGGTTTCTGGAATCGTCCGGTGTATGTAACCATGTGGGGGGTGGGGACAGTATTTTTCATATACACTTTCTTAGAGCAGCACGCCTATCTGATTCCAGGTGTTTGGTCTGATCCAATATTAGACATGAGGATACAATGGAAAGCTACAGGTACAATAGTGGGCTCGTTCAATCTTTTTGTTTACGGGGCAGTCATTTACATTGGAGAGAGAATCTCTGGGGATCCGGAGTATGGGCATTCTAAGACAGGTTATGCTCTTTTTGGCGTGGGATTGCTCAATTCTTTCACTAACTTTGCCCATCATAGCTACCATTTACCGCAGAGTACTTTGGTAAAATGGATTGCTTTTGTAGTAAGCATGTTAGAAATAATTATTTTTTTCAGAGTAGTTGCGGATCTGTGGATCCTCGTTCAAAAAAGAGGAGAAGGAGAGTTCGAGGCCACTAGAGTTAGCTTCGGAGCAGCTAAATTTTGGACAGCTGGTATAGTAGGCTCTGCAATTTTGATATCGATACCTCCGCTTAATGCCATCATACACGGCACCTATGTGGTAGCTGGGCACGCTATGGGGGCAATGATTGGAATTGATACTATGATTTTGTTCGGAGCTATCATTTGGGTCCTGGCAGAAGCACTCCAAGCCGCGGGCAGGGATGTAGAACTGAAAAGATTAAGAGGTGCACATCTATATTGGTCCATGATAGGTCTTAATATATCAGTGGCTCTGCTGGTTGGATGGTTGCATTTTTCTGGATTTATGAATGGAATGTTCCGCATGAGATTTGCTCCAGGAGAATCATACATTCCACCTATATGGCTTAGCTCTAGCAATGCTGTCATGTTTGGAGTTACGGGAATTCTATGTTTTACCTTTTTTATAGCTGTGCTAAAGACTCTGTTTCCTTTGGCTTTCCGTAAGGAACTTACTCGGAAAAAAAGAGATCTTGACGCTTGCCCTAGATTATAGTGTCGCTACTACACTACTAATCAAGGCGGGGCAAAATGGCAAAAAAAGTAAGTACTTTTCGTAATATACTCCATACGGCAGAGTCACAAATAAAATTGGAAGCCATAAAGAGCGGTTTCAATACTCGTAGAACACAGTGGTGCAACTTTGCACAAGGACAACCAGAAGTCAGTCAGTTCCAGGGCGCACCCAGCCGTCTGAGTTGGATAACTTTGGAAACTCACGACCATGAGGCCAGCCCAGTAGCAGGGAGCGACGAACTCCGGGATGTAATAGCCGAATACTATAACAGGTTGTATCGAGAGGATGCGCCTACAAAATATAGGAAAGAGAACGTTTCGGTTGTGCCAGGTAGTAGGGTAGCTCTCTCGAGGATTCTTACTGCCCTTGGAGAGATACGAATCGGCCATCGAAATCCTGAAAGTCCGTTGTATCAGCATTTATTGGATGAGCACAGGAGTAGGGTCACACCAGTCCCACTACATGCTGACCCCTCTAAAGGATTTTCCGTAGAGTTGAAAGAATTAGAAAAGCATATTGCTGGAAAGAAATGCTCTGCTTTTCTAATGAGCAACCCGTGTAATCCTACTGGACAGATCTTTTCCGGACAGGAACTCAAGAAGCTGGTAGCCATTTCTCGTAAGAATAGATGTACGATGATTATGGACGAAGTTTATTCTCATTACGTTTTTGGTTTAGAGGGTGAAGATGCAAGGAATCCACTGTCGATAGCCCCATTTATCAAGAACGTAGAGAGAGACCCTATACTGATCGTTGATGGACTCGGTAAAGGTTGGCGCTACCCTGGTTGGCAATTGAGTTGGATCTTAGGTCCTCCCAAGGTAATCGAAACCATCAATCAAGTAGCCCAATTCCTGGATGGTGGTGCTAGTGTGCCAGCGCAGAGGCTGGCGATAAAAGCTCTGGAAACGGAGCGTTCCGACCAAGAAAGGATGAAAGGGATAGAGGTTTTTGCTCAAAAACGGTCGATTGTTACGAAGAAACTAGAATCACTGGGTATGAAATGTGCCGAAGAACCTTGTGGAACATTTTATGTGTGGGCAGACATTAGTTGCCTCCCAAAAGGTCTGAATAATGCGGATAAATTTTTTCGGCGTGGATTGGAAGACAAGTTAATCTCGATGCCAGGGAGATATTTTAATCTCTGTCCTGGAGATAAAAATCCTGCTTCCAAACAGCTGAAAAACTGGGTTCGTTTCTCTTTCGCTCCGTCTATAACTAATTTGGAGATGGGCGTTGAAAAATTAGCCGAAATGGTGGAAAGCGAAAGTTAGCACCACTCGTGATTTTGCAGCAAGGAATTGTGATCGAGGTCTAATGTGACCAATAAATACAACAATTGGCGTGATCAAGCATCTGTTGCATTGCTTCAAAGGCTTTTTGAGGAAAGAGGAATTGAGGGTAGGATTCTGGGGATGTTAACCCCCAGGGAGGTTCTCGAAGGCTCAGGCTGGCTTACTAACAGCAAAATTGATTTGTGGAACAGAACGGTCGGGTCCAATGGTGACAAATGGTTTTGGCCAGAAAATGACTGTTACGATGCTGTAATGTTGCGGCTTCCCAGATCTAAAAAAGAGCTAGAGATGTGTAGTCACATCGCCTTATCTTCCTTGCGTCCTGGGTGCCCCTTGTGGGTTTATGGATCGAACGATGAAGGGATAAAATCCTCGGAGTCAGTTTTGTCGCCACTGTCTAAGTCAGTCTCCACCGTGTCTTACGGTAGCAAATGTAGGATTGTGCAGGCTAAGGCTTCAGGCAAACTGGCCTATAAGGGTGAATTGAGTGATTGGAAGTATTTGACCAAGATCCGTTTTCCAGGATTCGTAAGAGATTGGGTTTCATATCCCGGGGTGTTTGCGGCTGGTCGGGTAGATCCAGGGACCGAAGTTTTAATAAAATCTTTGCCATCAATTCCTGAGAATAGCATGGTGTTGGATTTTGCTTGTGGTACAGGGTTGGTCGGTGGCGTAGTTGATTTACAAGTGAAATCGGGGTGCGTGGAGTTTCTAGATGTTGACTTGATAGCCCTGGAGGCTGTGCAGCAAAATATTCCTGAAGCAAGGGTCATTCCTTCAGACGGATTTAGTAAGCTAGGGGACAAGCGCTATGACATGATTGTTAGCAACCCTCCTTATCATCGAGGCAAGGCTTGGTCAGAAGGCTTTGTTAAGGGTATGATTGCTGGTGCATCAGCCCATTTAAATCAGAACGGCACCCTGATTTTTGTCGTACAACGTCGCTTGCAAATAGAGGGGTTGATTTCTACTTATTTTAGAAAAATGAAGGTCCTCTCGGATCAGGATTCTTACAGAGTATGGAGTGCTGAATTGTAATTTGTCCCCCCCCTCTTAATTGAGAGCAAAAACTGGTTATATTATTATCTAGCTTACGAAAGTCGTATCAGAGTTGCATTCATGATCGCGAAATAGTTCCATATTGGTATTGAACAGGAGAAGTTGTGAGGATGAAACCTACGGACGTGAGCCGTCCGGAGTACTATCATAAAGTGGTGGACTGTCAGTGGGGTTGCCCAGCCCACACTCCTGTCCCCGAATATATCCGACTGATAGCTCAGGGCAGGTTTACAGAGTCCTATATGTTGAATCGGGAATCGAATGTTTTCCCGGGAATATTGGGAAGAACTTGTGATCGCCCTTGTGAGCCTGCCTGTAGAAGAGTGAGAGTCGAGGACGAACCAGTTGCGATCTGTCGGTTAAAGAGAGTCGCCGCTGATCTCCGCGGCGACGTAGGGCACTTGCTCCCTTCTCCTCCAACAGAAAAGAATGGAAAAAAAATAGCCTTGATAGGAGCGGGTCCAGCTTCTTTGACGGTCGCTAATGACCTAATGCCCCTAGGTTATGAATGTGAGATTTTTGAACAGCTAAGTCGATCTGGTGGCTTGATGAGAACTAACATCCCAGCATTTCGTTTGCCAGCTGAAGTGCTTGATGAAGAGATTGATATGATTTTAGATATGGGGGTGCAGGTCCACTATGACCATCCCATAGATAGTCTCCAGTCGCTCTTGGATCAGGATAGGTTCGACGCTGTTTTTGTTGGCACTGGTGCTCCGAAAGGAAAAGAACTCAACATACCAGGACGAGAAGAGGGCGACGCTAATATTCATATTGGTATTGAGTGGTTAGAGTCGGTACATTTTGATCATATTAAGGAAATCGGGGAGAAGGTGCTGATCATTGGAGTTGGTAATACTGCGATGGACTGCTGTCGTACCTCCAAGCGAATTGGTGGTGTGGACGTGAAGGTGGTAGCAAGAAAAGGGCGACCATACTTCAAGGCATCAGCCTGGGAGCTAGAGGATGCGGAAGAGGAACAGGTCGAAATTCTCGAAAATCACTCTCCATCTAGGTTCGTGCTAGAAAACGGCAGTCTCGTAGGAATGGAATTCGAGCTTGTTGAATGGGAAGCTGATGAAAACGGCCGTCTCGTAAGCAAGGTGTTGGATTCCAAGATAGTGCCTTGCGACGATGTTATTTTAGCCATTGGTCAAGATAATGCGTTTCCGTGGATTGAACGCGATATTGGCATTGATTTTAATGACTGGGAAATGCCTGTAGTAGACAAGACTACATTTCAGACCACCCGAGATGGTGTATTTGTAGGTGGAGACGCTGCTTGGGGCCCAGAGAACATCATTTGGGCTGTGGAGCACGGACACCAAGCAGCTATTTCTATTGACAATTATTGCCAAGGACAGTCACTAGTGAATCGGCCCGCTTATGGCATGAATCTAGTCTCACAGAAAATGGGTCTACACTCATGGAGCTATGGCAGTGAGTACGATGCATCCCAACGCGCTAAAATGAACCATGTGGATCTGGTCGAACGTTTTAAAGCTCTCGAGGTAGAAGTTGAATTGGGCTTTGATGCCGAGCAGACTGCTATTGAAGTAGAAAGATGTCTAAATTGTGATATTCAGACATCTTTTTCTGCTCCGTTGTGCATAGAATGTGATGCCTGCATTGATGTTTGTCCTGTGTACTGCCTCACTATCACAGATAATGGTTCTGAAGAGGAAATGCGTGATCGGTTGACTGCTCCTGCTGAAAATACTGACCAAGACCTTTATATATCAGAAGAGCTACCACAGACTGCTAGGATTATGGTAAAAGACGAAGATCTTTGTGTACACTGCGGCTTGTGCGCCGAACGATGTCCGACCGCTGCCTGGGATATGGCAAAATTTGACTTACTCATTCCTTACGCTGGGAAACCAACTTGGACCGAATCAGCAGAAGCCGCATCAACGATCTCGTCATAAAAATTGCTACGGTGAATGGTACTGGTTCAGCCAGTGCGAATGCGTTCCTCATGCAGGCTATTTTCCGTATGGGAATCCCAGTATCTGGAAAGAATGTATTTCCTTCCAATATACAAGGATTGCCTACTTGGTATGAAATTAGAGCGAACAAAGATGGGCACGTGGGGAGAAGTGCTAGGGTGGATTTAATGGTGGCTATGAATCCTAAAACTTACTCAAGAGACATAAAGGAAGTTCTGCCTGGAGGGGCTGTTCTTTATGATTCTAGTTGGCCGCTGGCGAAAGAATTAATGAGAGAGGATGTTGAGTTTTTTGGGGTCCCATTGTCGCAGATGTGTATTGCGAATTTTCGGGGATCCCGCCAGCAAATTTTAATGAAGAATGTCAGCTATGTCGGAGTCTTGGCGGCATTGCTCGACATTAACCCAGATATACTATGCACCATCTTCGAAGAGAAATTCGGTGCAAAGCCTAAACTGGTAGAACTGAATAATACGTCCGTTAAATTGGGCCATGATTTTGCCCTAGAAAATTTCCAGTGTCCACTGCAATCACACTTTGAAATCATGGATGGAAACAAGGATTCTGTGATAATGACGGGGAATATGGCGGCTGGGCTGGGCTGTGTTTATGCGGGAGCAACGGTTGGAGCATGGTATCCTATTACTCCGTCTACATCTCTTATGGATGCATTCAGAAGCTTTTGTGAAAAGCTGAGGAAGGACCCCGAAACCAAAAAGAATCGGTTCTGCGTCATTCAAGCCGAAGATGAATTGGCAGCCATAGGCATCGTCTTGGGAGCCAGCTGGATGGGAGCTAGATCTTTTACTCCAACCAGCGGTCCGGGGATCTCTCTTATGGGTGAATTTATAGGGTTAGCATATTACGCTGAAATTCCAGCAGTCCTGTTTGATATACAGCGGACTGGACCTTCTACGGGAATGCCCACAAGAACTCAGCAGGGGGACATCCTAACAACAGCATATGCATCTCACGGAGATACAAAGCATATTGCTCTTTTTCCTGCTGATCCAGGCGAGTGTTTCCATTTTGCAGTAACAGCTTTTGATTTGGCTGAAAGATTCCAAACTCCAGTGTTCGTTGTTTCCGATTTAGATGTGGGTATGAACGACTGGGTTTGTGACAGTTTGGAATGGGATGATAATTTTGTTCCAGACCGGGGCAAAGTTCTTTCTGCAGAAGACCTCGAGGATTTGGATGAATTTTACAGATACTTGGATGTTGATGGAGATGGGATTACTTATCGTTCTTTGCCAGGTGTACATCCGAAAGGTTCGTATTTCACAAGAGGTTCTGGGCATGATAAATATGGCAGATATACGGAAGATGGGGCTCTATACGAAGAGGTGGTAGATCGCATACGAGAAAAAGTGGATAGTGCTGCGACTCACGTTCCTAAGGCAGAGATCATCGAGAAAGAGGGTGCCCAGTTGGGAGTGGTGACTATTGGAGGCTGTAGAGGAGCAGTATTGGAGGCTGTAGAGGAGTTGAGCAACGATGGTTTCCCAGTTGACTATCTGAGAGTCAGGGGCTTTCCATTTGGTCCAGAGGTTGAAGAGTTTCTATTGTCACATGAACATAATATCGTTGTCGAACAAAATAGAGATGCCCAGCTCATGAAGTTGTTAACATTAGAAACGAACATCGATAAAAAGAGACTCGAGTCAATCTTAGACAATAGGGGTTCTCCCTTGAGTGCTGGGATTGTAGTAAGTGGGGTCAAGGACTTAGTGGATCTTTTTCTGACAACTACGAATAGGAATTAGATCATGGCCCAAACAGGAAAACCATCAGTACGTCATCCTAGTCTAAAAGTTAATAAATTAGGTTTGACCCAGCGGGACTATGAGGGGTCAATGTCCACCCTTTGTGCTGGTTGTGGTCATGATTCGATAACCGCATCATTGGTTCAGGCCTTTTTTGAATTGGAGATAGAACCACATAAGGTTGCCAAACTCAGTGGTATTGGCTGTTCCTCCAAAACTCCAGCTTATTTCCTTAAAGAAGCCCATGGATTCAATTCGGTACATGGGAGAATGCCATCAATTGCCACGGGAGCAAATGCGGCAAACAGAGGGATGACTTATATCGGAGTTTCGGGGGATGGAGATTCTTTATCCATTGGCCTTGGTCAGCTGTGCCACGCTATCCGTCGCAATGTCGATATGCTTTATATCATAGAGAACAATGGAGTATATGGATTAACTAAAGGCCAATTTTCGGCGTCTGCGGACGTGGGAACCAAGGCTAAGAAAGGTGAAGAAAACAGGATGGGGCCGATTGATCCAGTAGCACTGGCTCTGAGTTTGGGTGCTTCGTTTGTTGGCAAGGGCTTCTCGGGGGACAAGCAACAACTTGTGCCTTTGATTAAGGCGGGCCTGAGTCACAAAGGCTTTGCTCTATTGGATGTAATTTCCCCTTGTGTAACCTTCAACGATCACCAGGGATCTACTAAGAGTTATCAGTACACCCGTGATCATGTGCAGGAAGTTGTGGAAACAGATTTCGTGCCTGTACTGCATGAGATCACAGCCGAACAGGCATCTGGGGATGTAACTTCTGTGGCCATGCACGATGGTAGTGTGGTGAAGTTCAGACCAGTTGCTGAGGGATATGATCCTACCGATCGTGACGGGGCCTATTCCCACATTGCCACTCGACAAGCAGCGGGGGAAGTGGCGACCGGTTTGCTTTATATAGAAAAGGGCAGTCAGGATGTACATTCTTTTGAGAATACGGTAGAGGAATCTCTTGTCGATTTAGATTTTGAAGAACTGTGCCCAGGGAACCAAATATTACAGGAACTTCAGAAGCAGTGGCGCTGACCGCCCTGTGAAAAATCCAGAAAAGAGAGGGTAAAAAAGTGGGCAGACTAGAGGCTATCTGGTTAAAAACCTCCCACGGTGGGGCTATGGCCTCAGTGTCGGAAGTTAGTTCACAGAAAAATAAGGGTTTGTTAGGAGATGCTAACTTTGGACGTAGTCGGCGACAGGTAACCTTCATAGAAAAAGAAATATTCGATGCGATGGACCATCGGTTCAGTGGTCTGATCGAACCTGAAATGCGACGAGCAAATTTTATGGTAAAGGGTGTGGAGTTACGTGAGACTGTTGGTCGTATTCTCTCGATAGGTAATCTCAAGGTGAAAATCAGTGGTGAAACTAAGCCGTGTAAGATTATGGATGAAGCCTGCCAAGGGCTGATGGAGGCACTAAATACCAAATGGAGGGGTGGGGTTTTTGGTTGTATCCTAAACGATGCAAGCGTGAAAGTAGGGGACGATGTAGACTGGCTCCTATAATAACTGAAGAATAGAAGTTCTATAGTTCCCCTTAATCATCTACTACGTTTACGTAAATATTAGAGCCACTATCCCGAAATTCCATTGATTTTTCTTGCAAACCCTTCTCAATTTTGAGCTTGGATGATTTTTGCTTATTTCCCACATAGTCGCGTATATCTTGAGTGATTTTCATTGAACAGAATTTTGGTCCACACATTGAACAGAAATGGGCTACTTTCGCCCCGTCAGCGGGAAGGGTTTCGTCATGGAAGGCTCTGGCTGTTACCGGATCCAATGATAGATTGAACTGATCTTCCCATCTAAAATCGAAGCGAGCTTTTGATATGGCGTCGTCCCATTCTCTTGCCCCAGGATGATTTTTAGCGATATCGGCTGCGTGCGCTGCTATCTTATAGGCGATGACACCAGCCTTTACGTCTTCCTTGTTAGGAAGACCTAAATGTTCTTTTGGAGTCACGTAACACAACATTGCTGTACCGTACCACCCAATTTGGGCCGCTCCAATGGCACTAGTGATGTGGTCGTAACCAGGAGCGATGTCTGTGGTCAATGGACCAAGAGTGTAGAAAGGTGCTTCATGACACCATTCTAACTGCTTGTCCATATTTTCTTTTATCATATGCATAGGCACGTGTCCAGGTCCTTCGCACATGACTTGCACGTCGTGCTCCCATGCGATTTTAGTAAGTTCTCCCTGGGTGTACAGTTCTGCAAATTGAGCCTCATCATTAGCATCTGCGAGCGAGCCTGGTCTTAAGCCATCACCCAGTGAGAAAGAAACGTCATAAGATGCCATGATCTCACAGATTTCTGGAAAGTTGGTGTAGAGAAAGCTCTCTTTGTGATGTGCAAGGCACCATTTTGCCATAATGGCCCCTCCCCTAGAAACAATACCAGTGACTCTATTGGCAGTCATTGGTACGAAACGGAGAAGCACTCCAGCATGGACGGTAAAATAGTCGACTCCCTGTTCAGCCTGTTCAATTAATGTATCACGATAAATTTCCCAGGTTAATTCTTCGGGAACTCCGTCCACTTTTTCGAGAGCCTGGTATATTGGTACCGTTCCAATCGGGACTGCGGAATTTCGGATTATCCATTGGCGAGTTTGGTGGATATTTTTCCCGGTTGATAAATCCATGACTGTATCTGAGCCCCAAAGAGTAGCCCATTTGAGTTTTTCTACTTCTTCTTCTATGGAGGACCTGACAGCTGAGTTTCCTATATTAGCGTTTATTTTTACCTGAAAAGCTCTACCGATGATCGTAGGTTCGAGCTCAGGATGATTTATGTTTGCAGGAATTATAGCTTTACCTTTGGCCACTTCACTTCGAACAAATTCAGGATCCATATTTTCTCTCAGGGCTACAAATTCCATTTCCTGAGTGATTTCACCTTTCTTTGCGTAGTGAAGCTGTGTTACTGGTCCATGCAGTGAACGAAGGGGTTTGTTCAGCAATGGCCTTGGTACTTCTAGGGAATTTTCGGGGTCTGAATCTTGATATGAAATCGAGGTTTCTTCAACGCCACTCCGTTTTCTGATCCAATCTTCCCTCATTTTTGGCAGGCCAAGTTGTGGATCTATGGAAAGTGGGCCACTAGTATCGGGCACTTGGATAGAGGGTTCTCCTCCCGACAGTGCAATTTCTCTCATTGGTACACTGACTCCAAGCCCACCCTGTAAGAAGATTTTCTGTGAGTTTGGGAAAGCTTCTCCGTAGTCGCCCTCAAAAGCTTTAGTGGTTGGATCAAGGTCATCTGCAGTTGTACCATTCTTCTTTTTCAAGAAATACTCCTTTTGAAAATTTCCATCTGGCACTTAGCATCTAAGCGCCAGATAAATATTTGTTTCAGTCTAGATATCTGTTGTCAAATATGTAATCAAATCCGAATGAAGCGCTGACTTCATTCATACAAGCTCCTTAAAATAACTGTATACACTTTGGATCTAGTAATTTTCTTATTTGCTTTCCCAGCGACTAACATAAAGAAAGTGGCCAGTGTATATCAACTTCTTAATTAGCACTTATAGTTGACCATTTGCTGGATAATGGACATTGTCATTTCTATAGTTGAACTTTATTTCCTGGAGCGATGGTTATGTATTTCAAGTGGTTTACGCGAGTCAAATGGTCCTACACACTGTTGTCTCTTGGTTTAATAGTGGTGTCGACAGGGATGCTTCCCGGAAAAGCTCTCTCACAGATCGAACAATCCGATCAGGTGAGAAGAGTATTTAGAGACCTGAATTACCGGAGCGTCGGCCCTTCTAGGGGTGGTAGAGTTACTGCAGTCGCTGGTCACCCCGCCCATCCTTACACTTTCTATATGGGTGCTACTGGAGGTGGTGTCTGGAAAACAGAAGACTATGGAAATTCGTGGAAGCCCATTTCTGATGCTTATTTTAGTACTGGGTCTATTGGGTCTATCAGGGTGGCACCTTCTGATCCTAATACTGTATATGTAGGAACGGGTTCGGATGGAATTCGGTCAAATGTGATTGTTGGCAGGGGTATTTATCGGTCTCGGGACGCAGGAGAGACTTGGGAAATGATGGGCCTGAGAGATATGGGTCAATTGGGAGCTGTAGAGGTTAATCCCAATAATCCAGCTATGGTTTATGTAGCTGCTCTTGGCAATCCTTGGGCCAAGAGCTCCGAGAGAGGTGTCTATCGCTCTGCAAACGGAGGTGAGGATTGGGAGCAAGTTTTGTTCACTTCTGATTCTGTAGGTGCTATAGATCTAGAAATAAACCCAAGCAACCCCAACGAAATTTATGCTGCGATGTGGCGGGGTCAGCGCCAACCCTGGACGATCATATCAGGAATGGAAGCTTCTGGGAGAGAGAATGGTATTTGGAAATCGATCGATGGAGGGGATTCGTGGAGATTGGTGACCGAAGGGTTGCCTACTGGCTTGGTGGGTAAGATTGATCTTTCTGTGTCGGCCGCATCTCCTAATAGAGTATATGCATTGGTTGAAACAACCGATCCGTTAGAGGGACTCTATCACTCCGATGATTTCGGTGAAACTTGGGAGCTGATGACAAATCAGGCTGGATTGATGAATAGACCATTTTACTACACTGGTGTAACAGCTGATCCGACTGATGCTAATAAAGTTTATGTCAATAACGAGGGATTTTATGGTTCGTCGGACGGAGGAAGAACCTTTGCACGCATGCCGACTCCACATGGTGACAACCATGACCTCTGGATTAATCCAGAGAATCCTAATATTTGGATTCAATCCAACGACGGTGGTGCTAATGTGAGTCTAGATGGAGGAACCACATGGTCAACCCAAAATAATCAACCAACATCTGAATTATATCAAGTAGATATTGATGACAGATTTCCTTATTGGCTTTATGCAGGACAACAGGATAATTCTACGATTAGGGTTCCCAGTAATCCCCCCGAAGAAAATTCTGCCTCTGGCCACACTGGCTACTGGAGAGCGGTTGGAGGCTGTGAAACTGGTCCAGCAGTTCCTAAGCCGGGCAATCCAGACATAGTGTACTCGAACTGCAAGGGCCGATTTGGCCGATTCAGCCAGATCACTGGAAAAGAGAAGCAGTATTATGTTGGCTTTGGAAATCTGTATGGGGCCAACCCGAAGGATTTGCCGTATCGTTTTCAGCGAGTGGCTCCAATTGAAATATCCCCACACGATGCGAACGTCGTTTATCATGGATCACAGTTTGTTCATAGGACCATAGATGAAGGGGTTACATGGGATCAGATTAGCCCTGATCTTACTGCTTTCCGTCCAGAGAGGCAGGTTGTCTCTGGGGAACCGATATCACGTGACATAACAGGCGAAGAACATTATTCAGTACTTTATGCCATTGAGGAATCACCAGTAGAGCCCGGGGTAATTTGGGCCGGATCTAATGATGGCCTGGTTCAGGTGACTCGGGATGGTGGCCAAGTATGGAAAGATGTCACTCCTCCTGGAATGGCTTCGGAAGGAAGGATTCAGACTATCGATCCATCGCCACATCATGGAGGAAAAGCCTACTTCGCTGCGTATCGGACTCTTTTAGGTGATTTCACTCCTTTTATATATAAAACTGAAAACTACGGGGAAAGTTGGACGTTGTTAACACCAGGCGATAATGGTATTCCAGGAGATCACCCGACTAGAGCTATCAGAGAGGATCCTGTGGTGGAAGGCTTGCTGTTTGCGGGGACTGAGTTCGGGATGTTTTATTCCATGAACGACGGAGCTTCTTGGAGTTCTTTCCAACTGAACTTGCCAGCTACGCCAATAACAGATATGAAAATCCATGGCAACGACTTGGTTCTTTCAACCATGGGTCGAGGCTTTTGGATAATGGATAATATTTCTCCTGTACGTCAGATGGACAATGCGCTGGCAACTGCTGGGCCCCATTTCTTTGAGCCCTCAAATGCCGTGCGGGTTAGGGGGCAAGGTGGTCGTGGCGTCTCTGCATCTCATGAGCCCCAGTGGTCGCAACAAGGAGCGGTTTTCGATTATCTGTTGCATGCAACAGCTCAGACAGTAGCGTTGGAAATTCGTGACTCTCAAGGGGTAGTATTACGCACCTTTGATAGTGATGACTCGAGTACACGCCTTCAAATGGGTCAAGGGATGCGGGCACCATTTCAAAGAGTAGTTGGCGCTGCTGGATTGGGTCGGAGAAGTGGTGTGAATAGATTCGTATGGGATCTGCAAGAGCTGGGCCCTAACGGATCCTCAAGAGGTGGCCCGATGGTTGTTCCGGGCGTCTATGAGGCTCATCTGACAATTGATGGCACGACTCATGTCGAATCTTTTAATGTGCTGATGGATCCGAGGTCCGAAATAGATGGGATCACATTGGAAGATATTCAAGCACAGTATGATTTGGGCATACAAGTGCGAGCAGCGATCGAAGATGCGGATGCTACGATAGATCGATTGTCCGGGGCGATGGAGCGTGCCAGCAAGGGTGGCGACGTTGAAAAACAATTGAAAGAAATCGAAGATGCGTTGGTTACTGATCGTAGTATTACAAGTTATCCCCAACCTATGCTACGAGATCAATTCCAATACCTCTATGGTAATTCCATCGGGGTTGACCAAAGGCCAGCGGTAGACATGTACGATCGGCTTGATTTCCTGAAAGCAGAATTGGAGGAGCACAAGCAGAAGCTAGAGACATTAATGCGTTCAGTGACTGAATAAGGATGGTTACTGATGTACTGTTTGTGTGTTTGACAAATCGTGAGTTAACTGAGTTGCTAATGGAGGAGTCAACTTGAATGTGACCATCGGCTTGAGAGAGTTGTCCTTTGTGGTCATCGTTTTGTCTAGCTGTCAGAATGATGGTATAGGAACTCGGTCGACTGAAAATATAAGTGACGAGACTGTGGAACTTTATGATGGTTTGATTAGCAAGATCCAAAATGGCGAACCAGTTTTTGGTGCGTTTGCTCGTCCACAAACCGCGGACGGAGGTTCCATTGCAGGCAGGAATAAAGATCCTGATTTCATCTTTTATTCTCTCGAATCTGGACCTTGGGACATACCTGGTCTAGGGGCTTTCAGGCAAGCAATGATAAACGCCTCTGAAGCTGTTGGTGGTCACCCAATAACTCTAAGGATTCCACCGATTAGGGAAGACAGACAAGCTCTTTATCGGTATATAGATGAGGGCTTGGTTGAAGGGGTTGAAGGGATAGTATTTCCACATGTCGAATCGGCTGAAGAAGCTGAATTGGCCGTGCAAGCATTGGGTCTTAGGTCATGGCCGTTGAATCCAATGGGAGATGTAATAAGTGTAATACTCATTGAAGACCGAGTAGGGGTCGAATCGGCTGAAGAGATAGTAGGTACACCTGGGGTCAGTGTGGTCATCCCCGGCCCTGGAGACCTCAGACGTGCCTACGAGGGTGACGAAGAAGCTATTGAAGCTGCTATCCAAAGAGTTTTGGCTGCCTGTATGAAATTAGGGGTGCCGTGTGGAATCACTGCCGGTGTCGAGGATGTAGCAGATAGACTAGAACAGGGGTTCAAGATGATCATCGTTAGCGACCCAGCCACGATCGGAATAGGTCGGGGGTCTGTAGGTCAACCTTCTTTCTGATGATCAAAATCTACTAAGCAGGCAACAAGAGTCCCGTCAGATACATAAATACTAAACCGCCTAACAGGCCAAATGAGTTAAGGGGTTTGAGTAGGCCAGACTCAGAACGAGATGTGACGTCTTGACTTATCATTGAAACGACCTGCAGTACCGCACCAATGCCTAGAGATAGAAAGAAAACCGTTAAAGTAATGGAATAGCTGAAACCGCCAATCAACATTCCAGCGATTGTGGGGACTCCAGCTAGGCAACCTAAGAAAAACAGCGAGCGTATTCTGACGCCAGAACTGGCCACGGGAATCACTATACCGATTCCTTCTGTTGTGTTATGAAGGAGAAATCCAAATACTAAGGATGTGCCCAGGGCTACTTGTCCTACTGCATAGGCTGAACCGATGATTAGCCCTTCTCCTAAATTGTGTAAACCGATAGCTAAGGCTATGAGTATGGACATGTTTAACGGTTGTGATCGGTTCGTGGTTTTACCCTTGGACAGTTGATTGACTGTGTTTATCAATAGGTACATTCCTACAATCCCGAGAGTCATTACAGCGATCCCCTGAAAAGCAGAAGCGACTTGGGCAGTCAGGGAAACCGTTTCTCGAGTTGCATCGATTCCCAAGAAAATCAGCAATCCTACTGTGAAGCTTAGAAGACAATCTTGCCAGTCTTGCGTGATTCTGGCTAAAAATGGTAGCCATAAAAATCCTAAGAAAATTGGTATTATACCTACGAAAATACCCAGGATAGTGAAAATTTTTAAGTATGTAGAGTTCATTTTAGGAGATCGCGTGGCTACTTCAACCTGATGATTGAAAGTCAGTCCAGTAGAACTTACTACTGAAATTTCTAGGGGGTCACCTTCAACCCAAGGATAGGGTATGTCCAAGATAGCCTTGCCCAGTCTTCCAACATAAACTGACGGGCTAGCTTCATATTCCCAAAATGCATCGTCAATTATTACTTGGGCTATGGTGACAGGCTCTGGCCCCCCATTGACCAAATGGACTTGTATCTGTCCCATATCAGGGAACGCCACTCTTTGGTAGGCCAATTCTTCAATAGGAGGGAAACTAGACTTAAAAAAATCGGTTGTTCCTGTTCGGACAAAAATGATTAGAGTAAGTGCGATAAAGAGAACAGGCAAAAGGCCTCTAGCCACCATACCGAGGAAGGTTCGAGATGTCTTGTCTTGGATGGGATCTCGGTTATTTATGACACTGATGTCAGACATTTCAGTCAAGCCAAGGTCGATTCTTTGACATTGAAAACACCCATCCATCCCAATTCTGCAAACTCACTTTGGTGAGCATGAAACATGAATTTTCCAAGATGTTCATACTTGAATTCTAAAACTGCCCGTTCTCCCTGACAGAGCATAACGGTATCCGTGAGTTCGTGTCGGTCTAGGTCGGTTCCAGTTCTGTAAAGCTTAAACATGTTCCCGTGAAGGTGAAAGGAATTCAGTAGGTCGAATTCTGTCATATTGCCACAGTAGACTCGGACGAGCTCTCCTTGCTGGATGTCGATGGGATGTTTTTCATAATGGAATGCCACACTATTCACTGCATAGACTTCATTTTCTCCATCGAAATTCGTATCGAACCCGTTCATCAGCATCACTAGTTCTTTGGCCTCTGGCCGACCCTCTGGAGGGTCTATGATGAAAGCCCCATAAAGGCCTTTGTGGAGATGGCGCTTCAAGGGTCGGGCGTGACAGTGATATAAGTGAAATCCCATTGGTGCAGCATCGAATTCATAAAAAAAACTTTCCCCAGGTTGAACAGGTTCGAAAACCCCATCCATGTTGCTGGCATGAATTCCATGAAAGTGGATAGTGTGCGGATGGCTGCCGGCATTGTAGAAGTTGACTTTTAGCCGATCACCTTCAGTACATCGAATAGTTGGACCAGGTACAGTTCCGTTATAGGTCCAGGCATTGAAATAGACTCCGGGTGCCACTTCAATTTCCTGATCTGTAGCCGTGATATTGTACTCTCTCTGTGTCTGCCCACTTGGAAGAACAGAAGAAACACCGTAATCAAATGATGTCAGGTATGAAGTAGGATCAAACTTGGAAGTGTCAACGTCAGCCTTACCAGTATCTACAAACGACTTTATTTCACCCTTGCGCCGACTTATCACACTCGCGCTAGTGGCTAGGCCAACCGCACCTGCCACACTAGATCGAATAAGGTTTCTTCGGGATACTGAGGACATATTCGGTTTATCCTGGATCTCCGAATCCTTGTTGCAGTTCTGGTATTTTTTAGAGTCGCCCATAACATCCGAATCAATATTTTATGGTTATCCAAATATAAAAATTAGTGTAGACTAAAATAGTGCATAATTCGAATTGGTCAATATATTTTGATTACCCCCTTCCGATTAATTTGAGCATCAGCCAACATTAGTGATTACACGAAGTGTTTAAAATTTTTAATTTCAAAAAGGAAAATGAATTGATAGGGATAGTTGGCGGAGGCATTTCGGGTCTGCTTCTTGGGCACGAATTGATGCGTAGTGGCATCGACGTGACCATTTGGGAGGCTACAGCCAGGTTAGGTGGTGTAGTATCTTCTGGAGACCTAGAAGGACTAGTGCTCGAAAGAGGTCCTCAGCGTATGCGGTTGACTTCTCAGGTCAAAGAATTGATTAAAGAAGTTGGACTCCAGGAGAAAGTTGTGTTGGGTCCTACACACTTGCCCCTTTTGGTTTATTGTCGAGGAAAATTAAGGGAAGCACCTCTGACTTTAAGTCAATTTGCCACCACCGATCTTTTGCCGTTTCCTTCTAAATTAAGAGTCCTAGCAGAAATCTTAACTGCCGGTGCAGGGGCAGAGGAGACAGTCGGGCAGTTTTTCCGTAGAAAATTTGGTGTAGTTGCATATGAAAATTTTCTAGGTCCGTTATATGGAGGCCTCTATGGATCTGACCCAGATAGAATGTTAGTGAGGTCAGCATTGGCAGAAAGGCTAACTGAAGCCGGCATCAGGAGGAGTATTGTTTGGGGGATCTGGGGACGCACAAGGAGAAATAGTATTGTAGCTGCTCCGTGTTCTTTCAAGGCTGGCTTGGGGGCCCTGCCCGAAGCGTTAGGCAGGAAGTTGGGTAAGCGTATTCAGCTTAAGCATCCAGTACAGTCTGTTCACAGGCAGGGGAAGGGCTGGAGGGTCGTATTCGAGGAGAGGGAAGATGCACTCGTGGATGCTGTTGTACTAGCTTGTCCCGCTGAGCAGGCTGGAAATATTATAAAGAACGAGTGTCCTGAAGTAGCCAACCTGTGGCGGCAAATGAATTATAATAAGCTTGCAATATGTCACATGAAGTCGGGCTTGGAACTCCGAGGCCTTGGTTACCAAGTTGGGCTAGGTGAAAGCCTGGAAACTCGCGGAGTGACCTGTAACCACAGCCTATTTGGAAGGAAAGAGCTCTACACTGCCTTCCTTGGAGGGATGAAAAATCCTCAACTGGTAGAGTCATCAGATGAAGAAATTGCGTCT
The DNA here is from genome assembly GCA_028822645.1 of Longimicrobiales bacterium. Taxonomy (GTDB): domain Bacteria; phylum Gemmatimonadota; class Gemmatimonadetes; order Longimicrobiales; family Gaopeijiaceae. Next base: position 103,705 of record JAPKDG010000001.1, read on the forward strand.
ATTGCGACATCTGAATTTGAGAAAATCACTGGATCCAAGGCATTCTCACTGGGAGTTTCTAGGACCCAAATTCCAGCTTGGGACCTTAGCTGGAAAGACCATAATAAAGCTCAACTTCCCGAGGGTCTTTTTGTGTGCTCCAACTACGCTGGTAGGCCTGGAATTCAAGGTAGAATCCAACAGGCTACGCTTTTAAGCAAGAAGCTTAGAAGTCTTCTCCCGAAGTAGCGTTAAGGCAAAAAGTCTCCGGTGTTTTTCGACATAGGCAGCGACGAAGTCCTAATTCACCCATAATTGGTTCAACTCTCAGTAGGTTCTGGATCAGGTCGCATAAAAGATTAATGAATCGAGGGTTATCGTGAGGAATAGGCACTCGGAAGAAATTGATACCCGCTTCTTCTGCAATTCCCTTTAGCTCCATGTCCAGATCTCCTTTGGTTTCTGATTGTTCATGCATGAAGCTTACGGCTTCGAGTATAATACTCGTTGCGCTTGTGTTCCTTACAACCTCTTCGATTCCGGGAGAGGTCCATTCGATGTTCCTGTTTGTATGGTTTTGGTAACCTAGGCTATAGTTGGCGACTCCTAGATGCCTGGACAGCATCTGACACGTTTCTTCAACATACTGAGTATAGCGGGGACCGTCTTTCAGGTACTTTATAGGGGTCCCATGAGCAGAGAAAACAAGAGCAGTAGAGTCACTGTGCAGTTTGATGCCTTGACGGTTGGCATACTCGGTAATGTTGTCCGCTCTCATTGCGAGGTAGTCTGGGTGTTTGTGCCATCCAGTTATTTCTCTTATAGGAACATCCAGGGCACACAGGGCCATTGCGTTTCGCACGTCTTCCAATGCAGCCAGTGTTGTGGATTTACCACAAAGGGGATACACGGGAAGAGCAATAAGTTGCTCGATTCCATCATTTTGTGCTTGTTTCACTGCAGTTTTAATGAAAGGCTCCGTGAACTGTGTTCCAGAGTAACAGCGGACGTTTAACATTCTTTTTCGCAGTTCTTTCTCGACTTTTGTTGCCTGTTGGCGTGCTTGCAGATTGAGTGGAGAACCTCCCATAGCTTCATACTCTTCTATGAGAGAGGGAGCTCTTTGTTTTGCTAGTTCTTTAGTCCGAGAATTGGGGTTTCCAGCAGTTGATTCAAGAGAGGAGTTTCTGTTGAAGATTCTTTCTAGAAAACTGACTACTTCGTCGTAATCGTAAGTTTCTGGTTCCCCGAAATTAAGAAGTAAAACTCCGATTCTAGGTGATGGATTCACTGATATTACCTGAGGTTATTAGATAGTTCTGAGATAGTTTGATGGTTACATTAAAGATAATGCAAGGAACACCACTGGAGTAGGTAGACGAGATAGGCTCCGTGGAATTGGAGTACGTGATTGCTGGAAAAGGCCTAAATAGGTTAGGATTCAGTGATTAATCTGCGGTTTATCGTGGTCAAATTCAGGCTTTTAAAAGGCGTTAGGAATATCCATGTATTGTCATAATGTTAAAATTTTGCTTTGCTCTCTCTTGTTGATTTCGGCGTGTAGGGGCACTCTAAAGTTAGACGATAGTGATCATCGGGTTGTTCTGAGCTCACAACTCTTATCTGGGCCGAGTCCCTCTTCCAAGGGACCCTACAGTGTTAAGACTCTGACGTATGGGCATGGAGATGATAAAAATAGAAGGGAGTACGCAGAAAATGTAGCTTTTAGAACAGAGACTGTGGACGCTTCCAAGTTGATTGATCTTGGTGATCAGGCTGATTCAAGAAATAAATACTGGGGCTTTGACCCTACCATATTTCCAATCAATGGAAGGGTTTGGTATCCAGAGGGGGATGGCCCTTTTCCGCTAGTGTTGGTAGTGCATGGCAATCACGACCCGAAGGATTTTTCAGACCCAGGTTACGATTACTTAGGCGAACTATTGGCGAGCCGAGGTTACATCCTGGCGTCTATAGATATGAATTTTGTGAATGGAGGGATTAGACAGGAAAACGACGCTCGCGGCTGGTTGTTGCTAAAGCATTTGCAGGTTTGGGATAAAATCAATCGGGATCCTACAAATGTTTTTTCCGATTTGGTCGATATGGAGAACATTGCCCTTATAGGTCACTCTCGGGGGGGCGAAGCAGTGGCACACGCTGTAGCCTTTAATAAACTCAACTACTATCCAGACGATGCAAATCTGACCTTCAATTTTGATTTTAATATCAGGGCTATCGTAGCGATAGCTCCAGTTGGAGGGCAATATCTTCCAACTGGCAGGTTTGTTCCGGTAGAAAATGTCAATTATATGGTTTTTCATGGTTCGCATGATGGAGATGTGACAGCGTTCCAGGGACTTCGATTGTACAATCGCTTGAAATTTACTGATGGGAAGGACTACTTCAAGACCGCTATATATGTATATCGAGCTAATCACGGCCAGTGGAATTCTTCTTGGGGTTCACATGATAGCGGTCCGAGGAGTGGTAGAATTTTGGATTTGCGAGGCCTCTTAGATACAGAGGAACAGAAGGAATTTGCTAGGATATATATATCGTCGTTCCTGGAGTATTCTCTGAAGAAAAACGAACAGTTCTTGCCCCTTTTCCGGGATCACAGAGTGGCAGGAGAATGGCTTCCTAAAACTATGTATATAACACGATTTCAAGACCAAAGTTTTAAGCCATTGGCTACTTTTGAAGAGGACATAGATGTTACAACAGGGACTGCTGTTGGGGTCCACTTGGAAGGAAGTGGCTTGGAGGTATGGAAAGAACAGATCATGCCTCTTCGCTCAAGAAATAGGGCGACTACTTCAGCGTCTCAGGTGAATCAGTCTGTTCGACTGGGGTGGAATAAGGATGGAAGTGGAGACGTATCAGCAAGCCCAGTAAGTTACTCTGTGTCTCTGCCTGATACACTCGGAAATTCTTGGGACCTCACAGGAGAGGCTCATTTACAGATGGCCCTTACGATGACTCGTGACGAAGTTGCATCCAAGGGTCAGAATCTAGAAAACTCAATCGAAAATACAGCTAATGTCAAAGAAGAGAATCGAGAGGGTACACCAATTGATGTGACTGTCGAAATTATTGATGCTTTGGGAAGATCGGCCGGTTTGATCCTGAGTGACTATGGAGCGATTCGTCCTCCTTTACAGATGAATATTCTGAGAAGGAGAGATATGGAAGAACAGACTTATGAGCAAAATTATGAACTTGTTTTGCAGACTTTTTCGATTCCCTTGTCCGATTTCATTGAGTTGAATCCAAAATTGGACTTACGGAAACTGTCTACTATTCGTTTGGTATTTGACCCGGCTATCCAAGGTTCTGTGATAGTTGATGACATTGGCATATCGTTTCTTGATAGGGCGTTCACCGCGGAGGGTGTGAAGGATAATTGAGGAAGCTGTTTATTGTCTCCAGCTAATTGATAGCCTATGGGAGTGCCCTGCACCTTCAATCTCATTAGAGGCGTAGTCAAGGCCAAACGCGTCACCCCTGAAAGCCATGCCAAATGTTAACACTGCGGATCGAAATTCCTGTTCGTTGTTTCTGACTCCAAATCGGGCGGTAAAAGTTCGGCCTACCACTGGCCACCAGGAGATTTCTCCTCCAATGCTCTGGGTGATAGATCCATCAGAATTTTTCGACAGAGCGGCTGAGCCACCAACATCAAGCGGACCTAAAATCCAATCGTTGAAAGCTGCTCCCAGGGTTGTTCGATTCTTGAGAGTCATTTGAGAATTTCCGATTCTGAGTTTGCGGCCTAGGTTTTGATGGGCCAACCCGAACGTGAATATGCCCAGTTGTCCTGAGCCACCGAAATCAAAAGCAAAAGATTGGTTTCTGTATCCCCCAGCTCCCTGCTCTATAGCCTTAGTGCTAATCCCCCAATCTATACCAGCTAGGCTCATACTATAACCTGCGGTGGCAACAGACTCGGAAATCCTATTCCGGCCATCCTGGAAGAGTTCATATTCAGACTGGGTGACTATCGAGGGTAGGGAATAATTAAAATCGTCTGCGTATGTCAGTGATTGAATGCCTATGCCTATGCTACCTTTCCACCACTCTGTCTTGGCCGACATCTGAGTCAGTGAAGAGTTGTCCCCAAAAGTTTGTCTCGCCATCTCGAATGTGGTGGGTCCGCTTAGGAGCGAGGGGTTGTAGAAGAGGACATCACTTGTAGGATCCGCTAATTGAAAAGCATTTCCCATGGCCATGGAACGAGTGCTGGCTGGAAGATCTAGTACTACGGGTCCTTTGGGCACAATTGTTGTTGAATTTGTTTGACCATGTATGCCAGTTTGGCTGATTCCAAAAATGGTGAAGGTGAAGATTAGCGATGTAATCAATCTTGGCACGATGATCTCCCTGATCTTGGGTAGTCTAGGACCAGATCTATGTCACAAGTCATGCATTGCAGCCAAAGTCGTTTTCGGACATAAGGAAGGTCCTTTCGGATTGGAATTTTAGTATTTTGAAGTAATTTGTGACATCGAGGACAGCTAAGCTTGGTAGTAGTAACAAGGCTAGACCTGAGTTTGCTGGCTTCTATAGAGGTAAAATTGTTCATTGATCTGTGCTGTTATTGTCAGTGGTGTATCCATTTAATATTAGCCTAGAAGTGCAATCTAGTGTAACCGTTTGGCTGGGATTTAACACGGGGCCTTCCACCAAACTCCACCTGGGCTTATTATCAGCCGTTGCTGGTTAGTGGTTGGAGTGCTATGGTCCAACTCACGGTGAGTATCAATTAAATTTTTCCAGAGGAGAGCGTGGGAAAGGGAGCTATAGAGATCGAAGGAATGGTTAGCGAAGTTCTTTCGAATGCGCGATTTCGGGTGGAATTGGAGAATGGACACGAGGTGCTCACTTATCTCTCAGGAAAGATGAGGCAACACTACATTCGTGTACTTGAAGGTGATCGAGTTAAGGTGGAAATGTCCCCTTATGATCTTACCAAAGGACGCATCACTTACCGTTATAAGTAGACTTCCTTCGGGCGAAGTGGGCTACAGGCCAGTTGGGTTCTTTGCGTTTCTGCACATTTTATCTTGTGAATTATCTTCATGAATTAAGGTCTATTTTGGACTCCTGAGATTAGGGCATTTCTGGCATGAATCGATCATTATGCTAGCTCCTGTCAGGGTTTTGACGATCTTGTTCCCTTGACGTCCTGCTTCGGACGTCTTACCGTTGACTCGGTTAGCGTCCTACCGATCCATGATTCTCAAAGCTTTCATGCAATCAGGTTACTGACTGAAAGAATGTTTCTTGGACCGGGATGCCTCATAGTTAAGTTAAGTGTGGTGGGCGCGGAGTTTATAACGAGTGAATCCATTGGAGGAATAAGCGAATGAACAAGTCTGATCTGGTAGACGCTCTTGCTAACCAAGCAGGTATGACGAAGGCCGACGCGGCTCGAGCCTTAGAGGCAATGTTTGGATCAAGTGGTATTATTGCGAGTGCGCTGAAAGCTGGAGATAAGGTTCAGATCACTGGTTTTGGAGCATTTGAGGCGAAGCATAGGAAGGCTCGGACGGGACGTAATCCACGTACTGGAGACACTATTCAGATTCCAGCGTCAAAAACTCCTGGCTTTAAAGCTGGGAAAGGCTTAAAGGACGCTATCCAATAAGTAAAGGGTTAGCAAAGCTAGTTTAGAGCTGTATTTTGGGTGGGGCTGGGACCTAGTTTTTAAAGTTAATTTAACAAACTAGGCTTCAGCCCCATTGTGATTATGAATGGTTGATGGGGGTTTCCTCACCGCTACCTTTTAATAGCTTGAGATCCTTGATCAGTCAGGCTCCGATCGTAGTCTACTCTGGTGCTACGTCCCCGAATGGTCACTCCATTCACAGCCTTAATCACTTTTCCTGCTTCATCCGCCATTACTTCGACTAAAGAGAAAGTTTCTCGGATGTCAATTTTTCCAAAGGCACTCCCGTCCACTCCTGATTCGCCAGCCAGGACTCCAAGGAGAGTACTAGGTGTTATTTCCTCCAGTTTTCCTATGCTAACGAATAAGCGAGTCCAGTTGTCTGGGCTGAGAGGTGGTTGGTTCTTGGTGTTTTCTTCTGAGTTGCGGGGCAAAGAAGCTAGGCTTAGGCTAGCTGCACTCAGTTCTATAGGGTCATAAATTTCTATCAATGGCTCCAAGATAGCGTAATATGGTGCTAAATCCTGGGAAGTAATTTGGTCTATCAATTGAGTGCGAACCTCTTTCAAGCGAGGGCGTTGCGATCGTGTCGAAATGTGTAATGGCTGGGTGTTATAAGAAAGATCAGATGTAATTTTATGGAAATGGGGCACCTCTCTGGATAGGAGCAGTACAATGGCACCTCTCGCTCCGCCGTGACGTTCGTGCATGGCAATAGTGTCTTGAGGACAATCCAAGCTCAGAGTAGTAAGCGATTGCTTTTTACTTAGGGCTGCTATTTGGGAGTATGAGTTCTGGTCGTCCATTCCCACCCAAATGCGGGCTTCGGTGTCACCTGGCGTTCCAGCTGTATATCCGTACATCTTAAGAAAATTGACAACATCTCCTGCTCGGTCATTGGTATGAACGAAAACCATGAGAGTGCCAGATATTTCCGCTAAGTGTTGGTTGAGCACCGATAGAAGTGCTTCTTCCCTATCTTCAGTGGCGATCAAGTAATAGATGCTAGTGGGGCGAGATTCATTAACAGCAACAGGCTGTTTTTGGATGCCAGATATTTCTAGACATTTGGGGATATAGCGGGTGACTATCTGCTTCACTGAATTGGTTACAGGAAGGCTGAAAATAATTTTCTGAGTTGTATTGCCAATATACCCCAGAAGTTCTCGTACTGAATCGAGGTCTGAAGTCACCTCTAGGCTATTTGCCCCGTCGACAACTAGAGTGGCGATATTTTGTGTCGTGAGTAAAGAATTGTTGATAGCGGCGAGTAGTTCGTGGGGAGTTCCAAAAAGTATATCAGAAGTTTCGGGAGAGGCCCAGTTCCCTCCTAGTGCACTAACAGAGTGACCAGTCGAGCTTGAGAGTCGGCTGATAGATTGTGCTAGCCTAGCAGAACTATGTTTGGTGGGAGTTAATATGATTGCGCCGGGACTGCCCAACCCTGGTTCTATTTTTTCAAGAAGCGCTGCTGCGTATGCGATAAGAGTTCCTGAACCAGGGCCTGATTCCACGAGAAGATTATTGTTTTTTGCAATTAGCGGAATGATGTTCTGCTGTAGTTCAAAGGGGCTGGCCATTCCTGCAGCAGCCAACGCTTCAATTAGACGTGCTGATAGACCTAAGTCTTGAAAGGATTTCATTAGGTGGGATCTCCTGACCCTCTACCGGGACGATCTCCTGGCTCGTAAGGAAGTTCTGTTAGAAATTTTTGAATTTCGTAGTCTATCCTTGAAGTCCTTAGTCGATCAGTTGTGGCAGTGACACTTGTGTAGGGTCCATGTCTGTGTAGGGTTAAAATAACTGTACCTTCCTTTCCTGCGTACGAGACGTTTTCGGTAGAGTGATCCAATCTTTCTAAACCAATGGTTTGGGGTAAAAGATTATCTGCCTTCTCAAGGACGTCCGTAGGAGATAGGATAGTTTTTCTCTGATAGTCTGCCATAAGTCTTTTATGGTTGAGGGTACCTGTTGTGATCACTTGATAGAGTGATTCCTGCACGCTTTAGGAACTCCCGAAGTTCGCGGATATTAGTTGGTCCTTCAAGGTTACCTGCTTCAGTTCTCAGCATAGGAGTATTTTTGATCCCTTCGTCTTGTGCTTCGAGACCGAGTCGCAGGACTTCTTCGGAGTATCGATCAACATCTAAGGTGGCCTTGCACTCGCTCGGGTCTAATCCCGAGTTGGAAGCTATGGCCACCAGTATATCGATCCGTCCGATATCGAGATGTCTTTGAAAATAAGCCTCGAAGATCTCCTTGTGTATCGATCGTTCGAAGCCGTTCTCTTTGGCGTACAATCGGAGTTCATGTGCCTTGCGGCTCCACGGTGGTGAGGTTGGGTAAGTGCACTTGAAATTGTTCTCCTCTCCCAATTGCTGAATTTTTTTATTGTAATTAACCCATTCAGGATTGGTGGGATCGATAGGATTGATCGTTGGTGGACATATCTCTAGGGGATGGAGGATTAGATCATGTTTATCTTCTATCAATTCATCTATCAATTGGTCAATCAGGTATGATCCTGGATCAACGTAGTCAAAATAGAAGATGAGTTTTTTCCCTCTAGTCATAGGAAAATGATCCTTTTTGTTCTTTAGTTTTGGAATATGTGGTCGGTGTCTGAGGGTGGGCTCCCTTGACCTCAGGCAGAGTTTGTGAATATTCGGCATATGGAATTTAGCTCTAATATCGCCAGTTTGCAGCCGTCTGCCACTATTGCCGTTAGTACCTTGGCAAAACAGTTGCGAGCTGAAGGGCGTGATATCATTGATTTGAGTGCGGGAGAACCGGACTTTGATACTCCCTCTTGGATTGCAGCTGCTGCTATTGCGGGGATAGAGTCCGGTCAAACCAAATATACCCCGGTAGCAGGTATCCCTGAATTGAGAAAAGCAGTGGCGGGATACTTGAGCACTGTTTCTAAAGACGAGATAGACTGGGAGGGAGTGGTTGTTTCTTCGGGAGCTAAACATTCTTTATTCAACACAGCTTTTGCTTGCTTCGGTCCAGGAGATGAAGTGTTGGTAACGACTCCTTATTGGGTCAGTTATCCGGAAATAATTTCATTAAGTAGAGCGGATTCAGTTTTCGTGTCGGGGAATGAAACAAATAATTTCCTCGTGACCCCAGAAGATTTGGACACCGTCTACACTGACCGGACCAAGGGTCTGATTTTATGTTCGCCTTGTAATCCCACTGGTGCTGTATACACCTTGGATCAATTAGAGGCGTTGGCTTGTTGGGCGAAAGAAAGAAATGTGGTGCTTATAGCGGATGAAATCTATCGTGAGATCTACTTTGGATCTGACAGATTATATGCACCCAGTGTTTTGGAGCTTCCAAAAGAAAAAAGAGGGAATTGTGTACTGATAGATGGAGCCTCTAAGAGCTTTGCAATGACAGGATGGAGGATTGGATTCTCGTATTCTGATCCTGAAATTGCAAAGAAATTTGCTTCTATTCAGAGTCATAGCACTTCGAATCCTGCAAGCCCTTCCCAAATGGCTGCGCTAGCGGCTTTCGGGGACCCTAAAAGAGCTAGGGAAGAGGTGCGCATAATGAATAAAGCCTTTGTTCGGAGAAAAAACTTGGTGGCTGACCTGTTACGGGAACGACTTCCCCATCTGAGTTTCGTGGAACCAGAAGGGGCTTTTTATTTCTTTATTAAGATTGACTCCTTGTTTAGAGAAGGCCGGGCCGGGTCGGTAGATGTATGTTCATGGATCCTTCAGGAAGCTGGAGTCGCGATGGTTCCGGGGTCTGCTTTCGGAGACGACCGGTTTGCCAGAATTAGTTTTGCCACTTCGGACGATCTTTTGGTGCAGGCTGTCGGAAGGATAGCGTCTTTGTTAGACAATGGCTCAGCCATTGTCTAA